>CAYHCU010000055.1:0-14014 GCA_964355035.1 uncultured Flavobacteriales bacterium
TTCCCTCAAGTCTCTCCAGAATCAAACTGGTGAGGTCTGGAATGTATTCCTCGTGTGTATATAAACCATCGTGGATGGTGAAGAGTGGGGCTTCGGGAAATCGTTGGTTGAATTCTCTCGCAACTGTATGCAAGAGCAAATAACTCTCTGTTCGTTGCAATAAATATGAGAAACTTTGATTCCCAATAACGTTAAAGGCTTCCTTGATCCATTTGTCTACTCCAGGAAACATAAACGAGAACATCTTAATGTATTTGCTTTTGCGGTGGACTGGATTCATATCAAAAAACACCAGCATCATCGTATCCTTTAATTTTTTCCTTTGCTCGGGATAATTAAAATCAGTAATACAGTCTATTCCTTCATAAAATGATTTTACTAAATAAGTGTAAAAATCATTATCAAACGGGGAAATCTGGTATAGTTTGATACTAAGTAAATCATCAGTGGTAAAATTTTGACCCCACATAAATAGATATGAATTTTTTAAATTTATTACATAAGTTTTGTCATCCATTCCAGTCATTCCAGTAAAACTTGAATAATAATCCTTTGCTCTGGGATATGTTGCATCTGAATTAATTTCAATATATCCGTCTCTAACCAATTTTTGAAAAATTTCCGGGCAGATGGTAAATAGGTTATATCCATTCGTAAAATCAGTGAAGAATCGATTTGTCATTACAGAACATAAGATATAAGGTTGTGAAGATGATACATCAACCATAGATAGGGGACGACCATCGCATAATATAAAAGGTCGGAGTAATCTCGGTAGCGAGGTAAAGCTGGAATTTAGTCGATGATTACTTGATGATACATTATACCAAAGTTGTTCTTTCTCAAGATTATTTATATTATCCAACCAGCGACCTATTTGGTTATAAACCAATTTTGTTTGATATGCATTGCCATTTACCACTAGTTTATGTAGTTCTTCACCAAATGACCTGATGTAATCATAAACTAATGGATCGATGGTAAATCTATGATGTTCAAATTGGTTAAGTAAAAACTTGTACTTTTCATTCATTTTATAATCGTCAGTTTCAACCTGAATATGTTTAGTTATTCGTTGCTGAAACTTCACTGGCAGCGTCTTATAGACTACTTCTCCAGTGTTGTATTTTTCAGTCAATCTGTACCCTTTGCAGAAATTATCTCTTGCATCGGGCTTAGAGTTAGACCAAGAACCATTTGTTTCAATAACAGGATCTTCAGGATCGGTTAAAAGTCGAATAATAAGGCCATAATGTCGTTTATCAACGATCTTTTTCATCAATACTGAACTTATGTTCCGATATCCATTGTTATTTTCATTCAACTCGTAATTATCATTGGTCGAGACAATAAGTGATAAGAAATAGTACACCTTATTTTTGATGTTATAGGATAAGGTACTACTAAGATTCAATTTTTTAACCAAACCTTTGACATCGACAGATGCCGGAACCTGTACACGCATAGTTCCTCTTGGGTTCTTTTCTCTTAGGGTAGAATTGTTGTTTTGTGACATTTTTATAGTATTGAATTGGTATTTTTTGGACATAGTGATTCCACAAGTCTTACGACCTCATTTTTTTCATCAACAGAAAGTTACTTTGTGAAGACACTTATGATATTCCGGGTGTCTCTTTGTAAATTATAAAGAAAAAAATCCAATAAACAAAATCCGCCATCGATAAATAGGATATATGTCATACGAAATTCCCTCCCTACACCTTCTTTCAACCGATTTAAGAGAGTTTTTTCTTGATCGAATATAAATATCTCTTCAAAATAATTCCAATCATCCAAAATGTTCAAGACTATTGATAATATTGACTTTATGGCAACATCAAACCTCCTGTAAAATGACAGGATGTAAATTATTTTTAAGATTTGTGAAAATAAATTTGGAAATGTCATATATTTTGGTCTATCTTTGTGACCAAATTCAAACAATCACTAAAATGAACTTATTCGAGATAGCATCAGCCGGGTTAGGAACTGTACATTCGTTATACCTTCTCCTATTATCAGTAGACTCGAAAAGTCCTGAAATAATTCAAGCAAAAGTAAAAGAATATATGAACAGGATTAAAGGTGAATTGAATAATAGAAAGGAAGTTGAAGAAATGATTACTTGGATAGTTGATGATAAGTTTATGAAAGAAACAAGTACCCTGAATCGGAATATTCGTACTTCATTTATATATACGCAAGAACTTGAAAAATTGAAGGATAAAATGATAAACTTTTATTTACAGAAGTTAGAAGAGATCTTGTCAGAAAATTCAGAAATCACCAGATCCTGCGATATTCACACAACAATGGGGAACTATGTATTACAAATTATGCGATTAAGGATGGTTATTGAACCTGAAATTAATTTATTAACCAACCCTCACATATCAAACAGTGCTACTGGCGAAAAAATAATTTATCTGACTGCCAAAGCTTTTTGGATGGGAGACGATGGTAAAAAAGTAAGAAAATTCACAAAATCATTGGGGAAAATGTCGGACTATCCAGGTCAAAGAATTGGTTCTGCCGCAAAGGAAGAAAGTGTAAGAAGGATTCAGCCAATGCTTTGGGACGAGTATAAAGCTACCTACCCAGATTAGCTTTTTTTTGCTAAAAAAGTTGGTCACTATTACAGACCAGACATCAAAGAGATATATAATCTCAAAAATTGATGTCTTGTTTTTTTGCCTAACAAGTTGGTCATTATTAAAGACCAGATAATAGAGGAAAATAATGAGAAAATTAAAGGTCCAATTTTTTTTGCCCTAAAAAGTTGGTCATTAAATCAGAACAACCAAATAAACAACTTAATAACAAACAAACAATGAACAAAACAATCTCACTTACACTGAACCAAGAATTACCATTGTTAATCAACGGTTCAAAACAAGAATCAAATGTACAATCCTCCAACCAGAGTTCTGGTTCACCGGTAGCAAGTTTAGAAAAAACTGAACTGGTATCTATTTTCTCTACAAGTCATATCAATAGTCCTGAACGACTATTTGATGTTGAACTCAACAAAGTATCAACTCATCCGATAGTAATGAACGCCTATATAGAAAAGAACCTGTATGGGCTAAAGTTAACAATGAAATTAGTGGGTCAACTTGAACCTATTAAAGTAGTCCAGCGACAAGACCAATACCGGATTTTTGATGGTGTCAGCCGATACCTTGTTGCAGTAGAGTTAGGTTGGGAAACAATCAGAGTAGAAGTTTTTGACTTCACTGATGATGAAATCCAGGATCAATATGTGTTGCGGAACTTCAGAACCAAGAGGTCATTGATCGAGATGTGCAATCAAGCCGAACTCATTCTGGGTGTTCTTGGGTCATCCCAAGGTAAAAAAAGAGATAAAATTGGTGATTTATCAATTGGTGATGAAGATTTCTGTTTAGCTGGGAAAGATAGATTCGAGTTGGCTTGTACAATATTAGATTTATCAATGTCTGCTAGTTCACTTAGAAGACTTATTGCCGTCAAAGACTTCCAAGAAAATGGCACAGAGGAAGTATTGGGCCTCGGGTTAATGGATAAACTTGAAAAGGGAGAGATGAAGATCAATCAAGCCTATGCTTTAATGGAATTATACACCAATGATAAATCTGAACAAGGCAAAAATGTACTGACTGAGACCTTAGACTTTATTTCAGGTGATCATTACCAACTTTACAATAAGACTTGTGAAGATTTATCGGATGTACCTGAAGAAAGTATCGACCTGTGTATCCAATCCAATCCATATTATCAGCAAAGAAAGTACCCGGATGGAACCAAACCTGTAGGTGTAATACCTCACGGTCAGGAAGGAACCGTTGATGAATATGTAAAGAAACAAGTAGAAGTATTCAGAGGAGTATTTAATAAACTTAAAGAAACCGGTAATCTGGTCATAGTTATGGCTGATTCATACAATGGGAAACACCTCCGAGTTACACATAAATTCATCAATGCGATGGAAGAAGATGGTTGGAGCTTTATCGATGAATGGATTTGGAAGAAAACAAACCAAAAACCTACTTCATTAACTAAAAGGTTACTCCCAACCTATGAAAAGATATTGCACTTCGCTAAAGACCCGGAAAAGTATTATTTCCGTGAGTTTAAAAACTGGTTACCAGATCAAAAATTTAAGGCTGTAAGGGGTCGTGCAACCGAAGTACAAGGCAAGAAAAAAGAATATGGGTGGTCACTTAAAAGACCGCTTGAGCGGTTCAGGAATTTCCTTGATGAACAGAATGTTGCTAAGATTATTGAAACCAATGTATTCAACTGGTCGGAATTCAATGATATAGATTCTAAGTTCAGACATTTAGCCCCTTATCCATCCGTCATCCCTTTGTTACCAATACTGATGCTGTCAGAACCGGGATCGGCGATTCTCGATGTCTATAATGGGACGTCAACTTCAACTGCCGTCGCACTACAGTTGGGACGGTCTGCAATCGGATTTGATACCGATACCAAATCCCACGAGTTCGCTACGAAAAGACTTCGACTTGTTGAACGAAATCTACCAGCCGAAAACGAGATTCAAGATTTTGAAAATGATTACCTGGAACCAGCGGCTTAAGGATAAATTTTTAATGAAGAAGTAAAACAAAAGATAATTCCCAAATGAAATCAACAATCAGAGCACCTTCAAAGGCGCGACATTTTTAGAATCCGATTACCAGCGGTTGAATACTTGGTACAAATCAAAATTAACAAACTTAAATTCAACAAATTATGAACAAGCTAGAATTATTGCCTGATTCCATTACAGTAACGTATAATGATCAATCTTTAGAATGTATGACAGTTTACGATGTAGCTGTTTATAAAACAATCGTGACCTCTCAAAATGAATTAAATGCCAATTCGATATGTATACCAAATTCCTTACTTAAAAACTCTCTTGTGGAATGGAAAGAGCTTGAACGACTAGGATATACAAACACTAATGATGACATAGCATTTAGCATCGGTAGACTTATACTTCAAGGACATTTGAGAATGAGGGTAAACTTTAACCGGGAGAAGATTCGTAGAGTTTTAATACCAAACAAAAAAAGTAGGTTGTATTCAATGAATGAGATACTCGAATAAAGTCAATTCATTAACAACAAATATGACCAGGATTGCAGGTATTTAAACGAAAATCCTGGCCTTAGAGGGTGGAATTACCAAAAATAATATTGGCAAAGCCTGAGCCAAATTTAAAAGAGGGCATAATAAATAACAAACAAATAAATCCTAACAACAATGCAACAAAACAATAACAACAAGTATCGTTCATTCGAAGAGGCAAGAGCGTTCGCTCTTACACTGGGAATAAAAACCAGGGAAAAATGGGAAGAATATTGTAAATCAGGTTTAGAACCAGAAGATATTCTTTCAAATCCTGATGTAGTTTATGGTAATCCCCCAAGGTACCGATCATTCCGAGAAGCCAGAGCCTTCGTTGATACTTTGGGACTAAAATCAAAGAAAGAATGGGAAGACTACTGTAAATCAGGTGATAAACCGGATGATATCCCGTCAAATCCTGATGTAATCTATGGTAACTTCCATAAGAATGTATCTGATAAAACCATCCCCCCAATAAAAACACTTAAACAAACCGTTAAAAACGAAATTTATCTAATGGATAATCGCGAATTCAGGACTTTGTGCAAATGGAGTAGAGGATGGTATGCCATATTCAACTTAAAGGGTGAATTTGAGCAATTTAATTATGGCGGTGCTAGCAGATGTTATTCAGTTCGAGTCGGGGAAGGCGGTGTTTACACCAAAAAAGACCTTTACAAAAAAATATGTAAGGAAATTGATTATGGGATCTGGCTTGATGCAGAAAATGAAAGACGGAGCCAAGAATAAGGAAGATATTAATGTTGGAACTTAATGTGCGTCCAGTACACATAATAAATTAAAAAAACAATAAGATTGGATATAATGATAGTTAAACAAAGTATGAAGTACATACCCCCATAGGAGATTAGGCTCAACTGTGAGTCCCTTATGATATCCTACAACAATAATTCTTATCACGTATGATAAAGGAGAAATAACCCTCTTAAAAATCAGTTCTCTTTTTTGTTTAAGTTGCTTTATTTCTGGATATTAGCGCTTAACATTAGTAATATCAGAAAATGAGTGTAGTGTATACAATCTTAGTGTTGGGGATAGTCAGTATAATAGTCATAATTATTTTACCGGTTGAATTGTTTGATAAAAGGTTATCACTCCAGAAATGGAAACCAATGGTTTCAGAGACCAAATTGATCCAAGAAACCATACTTTTTTTTGGCCCTATTTTGCGTGAAAAAGGTGTCAGACATTACCCAACGTTTAAAATATCATATTACCATCATCCTAAATTTGGCGGAACCTATTCCAACAATAAGATTGTTATTTATATCAAAAATAATGAAGATGTAATCGATCTACTGATCTGTCTTGGCCACGAGATTTGTCATCATATACAATTTCGCTCCCAATTATATAAAAACTGGAAACCCTATGAGTATTACAGTGAAAAAGGGTGGGGCTACTATAACAATCCTTATGAGTCCGAGGCTAGAGAATTTGCGAATGAATGGATTGAACCCTGTATTAAGCATTTAGTAGAAAAGGGACTGATAGTTCATAAATAAGATTCCGGTAAAAACCAGCAATAAACCACTAAAAAGATGAGGCCTCAAAATGACTCTTCTATACATAATTGGGAATTGTATCATCTCATTAATGACACTCAGTCTAAATTTGTGTCTGCCGTTAAAAGAGAGCTAAAAAAAGAGAAAGAGAAGAACAAAGAGGTAAAAAAAACCAAATAGGTTTAAAACTACTGTAAAATCTTCACAGATTTTGTCGTGAGCGAGGTTATTGTTTTTTGCCATCCATCTGCATATCTGCGCATTGCAATTTCCCGTTTAGAGCAGGGCCAGCTGGAAGTTATTCAAATGTAGTTCGGCAACTTTTTACGCTGTTCAATCGATCCCTTTTGCCTGATAACACTGCTTTTTTAAAAAATATGATCAGGCTTAAAAGTGATTACAAAGATCCGATATATCGTTTGCCGAACAAGTTGTGTAGCTAATGCCCTGGGCAAGCAAAACTTTGCTGCTTTCCCATAAATAGCTTTTACACAAATTCAGTCCAAAAGAAAAAAACTAATCTTTAGTCAGAATAGCATTAATGTAAATAATAAAGACAGATCAAAAATCTTGGACTATGATTCTATCAACGAGACAACTTCATTTACTTTATAAAGAGAGTCAAGGTGATTAGATTTTATTCGGAATTGACTTCGCTTTTTAATTTTCGGCTTTGTTGACACATTTTCCATCTTAATACCTGGATCATAGTAAATATTGCCTAAAGACATTTGAGTAAGAAACAGTTGGAAATCAGTTCCCATTCCTAATATAACCCTGTCACAATATTTATATTTTCTTCCATTATTTGGATCGCATAATGATGGTACGTAACAAGCCTGATTGTGCTTTCTGTTCCAATGTAATAAGATAGATCCAAAACTCCAGGATGCGGCTTCATTATCGTATTCATCTAACAGGGCTATTTTCCCATTGGTATTTCTGATTTTACCTGAAGCCTGATCAAAGCCGATAAGTTCTAACCGCAGATTAGTTCTTGGATGTCTTAACCCTGACTTATGGATTCCGCCAAAATTCATTCTATCCTCTTTACCGTTTAAATCAGCATAGCCGTATTTTCTAATAAATGCCATTACTCCATCAGAAACATAGTATCCGTCTGTTGGTTCTGGGGTCATTAGTGTAATTGTCGAAGAATAAATATGGCTAAAATTCTTTACATCAAATTGTTTAAGCTCCCAACCCAAATAATCAGGTTCAGAATAACCATTCGGTGTTATACCAAATTCCGCTTCTAAGGTATAACCACCACAATTAGAAGAATTACAGGGTAAAACACTTCCGTTGCGGTCCAATCTTTTTGAATCAATCCAATCCAACTTGTGTATTCGATATAATTCATTAAGTAATCTATTTTTATTATCAGAACTTGGGTCTAAATCAATTACTTTAAAAATTCCGTGATTTTCTACTGTCGTAACATTTTCAAAATCTCTTGCGATTTCTGAATCTGGCGATGTGATATAACCTAAAACTATGCCGGTGTTTGTTACTGACAAAAATAGCACCCTATTAGCCGTTCTTTGCGTCATCAATTCCGATGGGGCTTTCTCACAACCGATTAGAAAGCCGGAAAATCTGACTTCAGGGTATTTCGGATATAAAATAAGTTTGGAATTGGGGGCTGGATAAATATTTCCATCATCCGCGACCCAAGAGAAATTTAATGAAGCTTTAAATCTTTCTTTATTCCAATCACCAGCCGGTTCATTGACTATGCCAGTTATTGGAAGGATATTTAAAATCTCAAAACTTCCACCTAAATAAACCTGATTTTTAGAATTGTCATTTGGTGAAAGTTTCTTTACATATAACTTTCGACAACCGTTATCAGCTAGTAGCGACTTTAGATTTGTTAGTCTCATTGATTGATAAAAGGTGTTTCACAAGATTTGTTCCAACAGCCTGAATTAAAGGTACTGTTACTGAGTTTCCAAATTGCCTATAAGCTTGATTGTCTGAAACAGGAAATAAAAATGTATCGGGAAAACCTTGTAATCTTGAACATTCAGCTGGTGTAAGCCGTCTTGGATTTTTACCTTCTTGTGGAATTAGTATTTCCGCACCATCCTTATAATACCGGGCACTTAATGTTCTTGATACTCCATTAAGATTTGCCAGTCCAAAACCAAACCCATTTCCTAAAGCTTTGTGTTTTGCAGCGTAGCCTTGAAGATATCTCCACAACTGTTCCGTGAGTGTATATTTATCCAAAGGATCAGACTCCAAAATATCACCAAGTTTTTTGGTTGGTTCTGGAAGTTCAGGGAAATTAAAATCATCTTTATCTCCATAAATATCCTTACGAAAACCAACCATTATGATTCTTTCGCGATGCTGGGGGACAAAATGTTTCCCATCCAAAACCATTGGATTAAAAGAATATCCAAGCTCACGAAGAGTGTTTTCTATTACTTTAAAAGTTCTGTGTTTGTCGTGTGATACGAGGTTTTTAACATTTTCCAACATAAACGCTTTTGGCTTCTTGTGTTCCAAGATCCTAGCAATATCGAAAAATAATGTCCCTTGTGTTTCATCAAGAAATCCGTGTTTCTTGCCTAACGCATTCTTCTTGCTTACACCGGCAATAGAAAAAGGCTGGCAGGGGAATCCTGCCAATAAAATATCGTGATCAGGTATGTCCTTTTCACTTATTTTAGTAATGTCACCAAAAGGCACTTCGCCAAAATTGGCTTCATATGTTACTTTTGCAAACTTATTGTATTCTGAAGAAAACACACACTTACCACCAAGATTCTGGTATGCTAAACGGATTCCGCCCACACCGGCAAAAAGGTCGATAAATTTAAATTTGGGCTTTAGCGGGGATGGGAATGGTATATCCCAGTTTAAATCCAATTTCCCCTGTTTGGTTGGCCTTAACTCCAATTTGTGTTTGGACACATATTCAGTCGCCTGTTCCTCAAAATATTTAGCAGCACCATCTTCAGAATTATGAAAATAATGAGTCACATATGCTTGTTCATTATTATCATCCAATAGTGGCTGAATACCTAATTTAAATCTAATTTCAGAATAGTTTATCATTATAACCCCTGCTTTCTTTCCAGTACTATAACTTCAATTTGTTTGATACAAAGATCAATATTATTCTTGATCTCCTGACCCCAAAACCGAATTACTTTCCATCCGTTTTTCAACAGTGTCTCATTAACTTCTATGTCCCTTTTAATATTGCCCTCAATCTTCTTATGCCAAAAATCAGAATTGGTTTTAATCCTGAGCTTTTGTTGATCCCAGTCTTTTCCGTGAAAATATTCACTATCACAAAAAATAGCAATCTTTAGCTTTCTAAAAGTAAAATCCGGTTTGCCATAGATACCCAAATTGTTACGCCTATATCTATATCCTCTACTATACAAGGCTTTAGCAAGTAAAACTTCAATTTTAGTGTTTTTACTCTTTATTGCCCGCATATTCTTGCTTCTCTGTTCCGGTGTCAAAACATCCATACGTGATTGTCTTGTTAGATGATGGGATATATTCGTATTCAATTATCAAAATGATAATACCTATGATGTAATATCATTTACTTGGCCACTCAAAGTTAATGTTAAAATTAGATTCTATGAATATATCCTTTAAATTCTATGAAGTTTGTATCTGCCGGTTAACTGATGCCAAACAAATTTTGCTATAGATTAAAGAATTAGGCTTGGAAATTAGGCAGTCTCGATTAAAATACTTAAATTAGCTCATAATCAGTAAATTAACGAAAATGAAGAATGTTGCACTTTATCTTAGAGTTAGTAGTCAAACTCAGACAGTCGATAATCAGAGAATCAGATTGACTGAATATGCTGAAAGAAATGGTTTCACTTATGATGTCTATGAAGAAGTAGAATCAACTCGTAAAACGAGGCCGGTAAAACAAGCCCTTTTATCAAATCTCAGACAAAATCAATATGATGCTGTTATCGTTTACAAGCTTGATCGTTGGGCAAGATCTAGCACCGAGCTAATTTTAGACACCAAAGAAATATTAGACAAAGGTATTGGTTTCATTTCGGTTTCCGATAACTTGGACTTCTCGACTGCGGCAGGAAAATTGCATTTTCAGATTTTATCAGCCTTTGCGGAGTTTGAAAGGGAGTTGATCCGTGAAAGAACCATTGAGGGATTAAGACGTGCTAAAAAACAAGGTAAAACACCGGGGCGTCCAGTTGGAAGCAAAGATTCAAAAAAACGGAAGAAATCTGGTTACATTCTACGAGAGGCAAAAAAAAGACAGGGAATTGATACAGGTAAAGGTATCCATAAATCTGTTGAAGCTTACTTAAACTAAATAATACCCCCCCATACAATCATTCGGTGAAATTCCTTCCTAAAAACCCGTCAGCCTCCCCTGTTTTTATAGTATCAAATAAACGTCCGTTTATTTGAGCAGACAACTTTAGTTAGCTTAGACAAATTAATAGTAACAAGATGTTTAAGCCCGGTACTTTCTTATCAGCTTAATAATATTTTTCTGGCCAATTTTCCTCCCAAAATGGATCAATGGAATGAATCCGTTTGGCATCATCTACAATACTTGCAGCATCTTTCTTGTTTTTACAACGCAAAAGTTTTTCCTTGTATCCTTGTGGTGCTTGAAGATTGTCAAGCACTTTCAATTCAGATGAAAACTTTAAGTATAGCTCCAATCTTTTAAGTTTCCTCTTTCGGATTTCTTCTTGTATAAAAGCAATATCTTCAGTCAAATCAATTTTAAGTATCTTCAAATAGTAATCTTTGTCTTCAAGATCACACCTATAGGAATATTCCAGGAAGTAATCTGACATACTACGATATTGTTCTTTAGTACGAAACATCATAAATGATTTTTGTGATTTTAAGTAGTATGGTTATGCTTTGACATTGTCACTTTTAGCCTTAAATAAACAAATCTTAGTCACCACATAAAATATGTAAGTTATTCGGTAAACAGTACACTTTGTGTTTTAATGAGGAACCAATGATGCCCATTTGCCGAAAAAGTTATGTGCCCAATATCCCTGGTCAATTTACAAAGCACATTCAAGTAGAACCTTCATCTTATTAGTCTGCCGAACTATATTTGTTTAGAGCTCCTTAATATTGACGGGAAATATTCTTATCTGGATTGGTTTAGATTTAACCAATTGATAATTTTTTTGCACGTCTCACGAACATACCCCAAACAAAACCACGAGCATCATTTTCGGTTGGGAACCAAGATTCAGGGGTCACTATATCGTGCACATCGATTTCTCTGAGTTGCTCAATGACCGGTAATAATTCAGGCCTAACCATTGTACTAATTTCTTCTAAATACATTTCGTATCTAACAGTAAATTCTATTGCATCCATATTTTGAAATGTTTACGCTAAAGTAGTGAATGTTGTGTATCTAATAAACATTGATAAAAGGTCATTTGGTTTCTTGTTTTTACTTCCTTTCATATGGGGGAAGTCAAGTTAGATTTGCTGTTTAAATTGACATTGTTTGTTTATATACAACAAGATGACTCAAAATTATTTACGAATAACATCCCCTTCAATCACTTTTTTAACCAATATTATATCAAAATCCAAATAAAAAGAGAATTTTTCCAAGTAGTCAACACTAATAGCGAACTTCCCATTTTCTATTTTTGATATGGTTGATCGACTAACATCCATCAAGGATGAGAGGTCATCTTGACTTAATCCTTTCTGCTCTCGAACGTTTTTTATAAATCCACCGATTTTATGCCTCAGAGAGCCAAAAACTGGTTGAATAAATTCAGATTGTTGTACCATAAACTATCATTTCACTAATAAAGACTATCTGTACTCATTTTAAAATTTGCAGAATTTAAATCGTTGCTTCGCGATGAAATATTAAAGATACATATAAAATTTCTCTATGTGCACTATAATGAACTATAAATTCAGAAATTTTCTTGCGCGATTCCGGTGCAATCATAAAAAATACTTGGGAATCAGGGAGAAAGAAATAAATGATGTTTATGACAGTTTGAGATTGTATCAGAAAAAATATTCAGAAAATCACACCTTCACTGATTGAGACTAAATGCCTTTCAGCGAAGGCTAGTCAGATCATTCGGCATATCCAAAAGCTTTTGCGAATTGCAAATGTGTATTGCTTTTGGCGTTGGGTTTCAAGTTTCTGTATAAAATCCAAATTTATCATCAATCAACATTGCTCTATCTAAATAACTATTGAATTCTTCACAAGATGTCTCAGGTAGTAAACTACAAGAATAACAAGCTGCAAGATTTAATCCGCCAATTCCTTGTCCTTCCGAGTTGTAACATATTGGGTCAGAAGCACAGTCTTTTGCTCTTGCTATTGCAGAATTTAATATTATTATAAATCGATCAGTTTCAGCTTGTGATACTAAACCTCCAAAACTCCCTTCTGCACCGGCCATTGTATAAATTAATACGCCTTGCATTTCATTTTCATTTATATAAAGTCTCTCTGAAAGTGATGTTGCAGGATAGCCTGTTAAAAACTCCAATTCTTTTATTAAAATATGAGAAAAGGTGTGAATAAATAAAATGGATGCTAAATATTCAATGTTTGCCAACATTTTTTCCTTTTCCGCTGAAAGTCTGAATGAAGATTTTTCTGCATTATTTTTTAATGTTTCAAATCGTCTAATAAATTCTTTGTTATTTAATTGTTTTCGATACCATTCAACTATTTTGCTCTTGTCAAAATCAATAAAAATTCCCTCTCCAAAACTTTCAATTCCAGGTAGAAATCTCGTGTTTTTCCCTTTTGACGTTGTATATTTTGCTTTAACTGCGTGTTTGCTTACTGGAATAAAGTCTTCCATAGTATAATCAGCAAACAAATCTTTATCAATGGGGTCTTGACGACTGTACCCTGTTTGTACTGAAGTTAGCTTTAAACGATTTATTTTTAGAAGTTTATTGATGCCAAATGCTTTGAGTTCTTTTGATTCTTCTTGTTTAAAAACAAGATTTTTATCGTCTGAATTCATATTTGATGTTAAATATTGATATTCTCTTAAACGATAGTCGACCTCCTTAATAAAATCTTGATTTTCGGGGAATATAATTTCTTCTATTTGACTAATAGTAAGCTTGAGATGCTTATTATTTATTTTATTTTGTATTTGTAAAGGTGAAAATTCCGCATCTTCATAAAGCGTTTTTATTTTGTCTTTTACTTCTTTTTTTATCTCAATAGTGGGTAAGTACAGACTATTTGTAATTAATGGATAGTAAACGCTGTTACTTGTTCTTATAACAGCTTTAAACATAATTTTTTGTTCATTTCCTTTAGCATCTAAAACAGGAAATCCATCTTTATCCCTAATGATGTGTATTTCGCC
>CAYHCU010000056.1:0-13806 GCA_964355035.1 uncultured Flavobacteriales bacterium
TAGCAGCAATTTAGTTTGCTGCTAAGTTTTTTCAACTAACTTTGGGACAACCTCACATTCCATCCATTTTGCCAATATTTTAATATTTACATTAAAATATTCCTTACTTTTATTTTAGAATTCGTCAATTTCCGGAAACTTCATTTATCTTAATCATGAGACTTTTTTTTCTATTCACATTCGCTCTTATTCTCTTTAGTTTCCAATCTAAATCGCAGCTTACTTCTTGTTCCGATTCAGTAAAAGTAAGCTATTACTATCATGAAGATAGTAATGGAATCCTCTATTCAACTACCATCGATTCCTTTAATCTGGATTCAGGATTTGTAACAAGCTGTGTTAGCTACGGATTTGATCCCAACAACATGGGCTCTTTCGATTGCACAACAAGCTTTTGGTCAAAAACCATTTTGACTTATGATACAGCCGGACGAATTATCGAAAATCTGACTCGCATAGGAAGTTCTTCGGGATGGAAAGACACCCTTAGAACTACTTACACCTTCGATGCTTTAATGGGATCTCCTTTAACTCAATCGAATGAATTTTGGGATGGAAGTAGTTGGACGCAATCATCCTTGCAAACATGGACATATAATACTTCAGGTGATTTAATAGAAACCACAAATCAAGATTTTCAATCCGGAAATACATTCAACAGAAACAGAACTACGTGGAATTATTCTGTGGATACTTTGCTTTCAAAACTTACTGAAATTGGAAATGGAAATATTTGGACAAATGAAGCACTTTATGTTTTCTCGTACGATATAAACGGAGCAAGAGATTCTGTATCGTATTTTAAATGGAATACCACAAATTTAAATTGGCGAGATTTGGGTACTTCCGGATATTATATGAACGGACTAAAACTTGCCGATTTCATAATATTTGACACTGTAATAGTGAATGGAACTCCACGTATTGACTCTCTTTCTTTAAGTATTGATACACTGGAAAATATTATTTTTAAATATGAATTAGCCCCAACTTATTATAATTCCATGGGCTATTTTTATTTGTTGACGATAATACAAAATACTTACATCAACGGAATTCTAAAGAATATTTACGAATATGAAGCAGAATTTTTCGACGACGAAACAGGTACAGGACTAAGTTGGTATTGCACCGACAATAATTTTACGTCTACATACGATGCTGCAGGATATTTACTCACTACAATACAGCGTGCTCGTTGTGTGATGCCAAGGGAATACACTACAACTTACATTTACGATTCAAATCACCTTTTAATTCGTGAAACAGGATACCTCGATTCAGGCGTTTCAACAAACCAATTTACACTTGATCTCTTCTATTCGAATCCTGATAGTGTAATTGTTTTTAACTCGCCACTTTATTCTCAAAATTGGTATATCTGTCAAGGTACAATACTTCATCCATCTTTTATGGCTATTGGTGGTTGCGGGAATTTACAATATAGCTGGAGTCCGGCCATTGGCTTGTCATCTGACACCATTGCTGATCCATACATTACCGTCAATGATACAATCACGTACACGATTTCAGTAACAGATCCTAATGGGTTGACCGGTATCTCTCAATTTACTATTGAACCTTCTGTACAAGCAACAATTGCACTTGATACATTGCCATGTGTTGGTTGCGCTGCGATTATTTATGCAACTTATTCTCCTGACAACACCTATCAATGGTACTTCAATAACTCACTAATACCGAATGCTGATTCTTCATCTATTACTCCGGTGCAAACCGGTAATTATTTTGTAATCGTTACCGGCATACATTCTCCATGCACAAGTTCTTCTGACACTTTGTTCTATTTATCCACGTTGAACATATTTAATTTAACAGAAGAAACCATTAGCTTAACGCCAAATCCTTCTAGCTCCATTTCCGAATTAAAAATCAACTTTAATAAAAACGAATACTGTAAGGTAAGTATAACCAACATGAACGGTGAAAGCAGCAAGCAACTTTTCAATGGGTTTTCCGGAGCCGGAAAGAATGTCTCTATTCAATTAGACACAAAACAATTTTCTCCGGGCATCTATATTATTTCTGTACTCAGCGAAAAATCGGTAAGACAGATACGATGGATTGTTGAGCGATAAAATCAAACTACAGCTTGACTTTTTTTCAACTTGAAATAACTATACATAAACAAGGAGCCAATAATTATAAATGGCAGATTGATCGCTGCCAAAATTTGCAGACATTCAACCACTGAAAACTTGTTGCGGTCGTGATTTAGATTGTAAATAAACGGCGCGAATCCAATTCCTACCAGAAGAAATAAAATACCTCCGGCAAGTTCATTTTTCCATGAGAGGACCAATACTAAAATTAATACTGCAGATGGAATCATGTGCAACCCAAACGCTGCCATCTTTTCAAGAAAAGTTCCGTGCTCAAAGGAGTCAAGAGCGAACATGCTCACAAATAATATTGCGGCAATGCAAAGGACCCGAGCGATCCAGCCGGCTGTTGTAGTTTTTTTTTTCATGGTTGTTTACCGTTTTAGAAAGGGAGTGAATTACAAATTATAGGCGCTAAATCTAACTGAAACACAAGACTTTAACAATGATATTTATCAGGTCAGGCAACCTCTTTTTTCTATAATAGTAATATAAATCAGCTCAGGCAAACCGCTTTTTGATGCGAATTCAAAATATTTGATTCATCTTTATGCCTGTCAAAAATCTGATAAAAATGAAACAACTATCGCTTACTATTCTATGTCTTGGATTTCTGTTCTCTTCTTCATTGCAAGCGCAGAAAAAAAATGAATCTGATGCATCAAAGAACGATCCGTGGAAAACTGAAACATTCAGTGGTCTAAAGTTTAGAAGTATTGGCCCTGCTGTAACTTCCGGACGTGTCGTTGACTTTGCTGTTGATCCAATCAATCCGAAAACATATTATGTAGCAGCAGCGTGTGGTGGTGTTTGGAAAACTGAAAACGCCGGAATTACCTATGAACCATTATTTGACGGCGAAGGATCGTATTCTATCGGCTGTGTGGAAATTGATCCAAGCAATTCGAATACAGTGTGGGTAGGAAGCGGTGAAAATAATAATCAACGTAGCGTTGCTTATGGCGATGGAGTTTATAAATCAGACGATGGCGGCAAGTCCTGGAAAAATATGGGACTAAAAAATTCAGAACACATTGGAATGATTGCCATCGACCCGAAAAATTCAAATGTAGTTTATGTTGCTGCTTATGGTCCGTTGTGGAGTGCAGGCGGTGACCGCGGAATTTATAAAACTACAGACGGCGGTAAAAACTGGAATCAGATTTTAAAAGTTAGCGAAAACACAGGCTTCAATGAAATACACATTGACCCAAGAAATTCAAGCGTTCTTTACGCCACTGCGCACCAGAGAAGACGACAGGTTTTCGCTTATGTTAACGGTGGTCCCGAATCAAACCTTTACAAAAGCACAGACGGTGGAACCACATGGGATATATTAACCAATGGGCTTCCCTCAGGTGTCGACAAAGGCAGAATCGGTTTGTCCATCTCTCCTGCAAATCCTGATTATATCTATGCAATTATCGAAGCAGGAGATAAAAAAGGCGGCGTTTATCGCTCTACTGATCGCGGAGCAAGTTGGGAAAAACGGTGTGACAATACAACTGCAGGAAATTATTATCAGGAAATTTTTTGCGATCCGAAAGATGTAGACAAAGTATATTATGTTGATTTCTGGGTAATGGTTTCTACTAACGGCGGAAAATCATTTGAGAAAATCGGAGAGAAATACAAACACGTAGACAACCATGCCTTCTGGGTAAATCCTGCTGACACAAAACAATTGCTTGTTGGTTGCGATGGTGGAATTTATTCAACTTATGATGGAGGGGCGAATTGGGAATTTAAATCTAACCTTCCTGTTACACAATTCTACAAGGTTTCTACAGACAATGCTTTGCCATTTTACAATGTATATGGTGGAACACAAGACAATAATTCATTAGGTGGACCATCGCGTACAATCAGTGCAAATGGAATAACAAATGCCAACTGGTTCCTAACACAAGAAGGTGATGGTTTCGAAACACAAGTAGACCCGGACAATTCTGATATTGTGTATCCGCAATCACAATATGGCGGTCTTGGCCGTTTCGATAAGAAAAGTGGTGAAGGAATTGACATCCGCCCGGTAGAAGCAGAAGGCGAACCTGCTTTACGTTGGAATTGGGATTCACCCTTACTTATTTCTCAGCATAAACACACACGTCTATATTTCGCTGCCAACAAACTTTTCAAAAGTGATGACAGAGGAAATTCATGGCAAACTATCAGTGGTGATTTAACACGACAAATTGATCGTAATAAATTGCCAATCATGGGAAAAGTCTGGAGCATGGATGCTATTTCAAAAAACTCTTCCACTGATTACTATGGAAATATTGTTGCCATTGCTGAATCTAAGTTTGACGAGAATAATCTTCTCGTTGGTACTGATGATGGTTTGATACAAATCACAACTGATGGCGGAAAAAACTGGACAAAAATTGACAACATCCCCGGAGTTCCTGAACGTACTTATGTCAATCAGATCATCGCTTCACAACATGAAAAAAATGTTTTCTATGCAACATTCAATCATCATCGTTATGGAGATTTTAAACCGTATGTTTTCAAAAGCAATGACGGTGGAAAATCGTGGACACCTATACAAGGAAATTTACCTGCACGAGGAAGTGTGTATACCATTGCTGAAGACCATGTAAATTCAAATTTACTTTTTGCAGGAACAGAGTTTGGAATTTTCTTTACTATTGATGGTGGTGTTCTGTGGACACAACTAAAGAGCGGACTACCTACTGTTGCAGTGCGCGATATTGAAATTCAGAAAAGAGAAAACGATCTTGTGCTTGCTTCATTCGGTCGCGGATTTTATATTCTTGATGATTACACACCACTTCGCAATTTAAAAAAAGACGATCTGAAAAAAGAAGCATTCATTACTCCTATTAAGGATTCATGGCTCTATAATGAATCCCGTTCATGGGGTGCTCCATTAAAAGGGTTTCAGGGTGAAAGTTTTTATTCTACTCCAAATCCAAAAGTTGGCGCTGTGTTTACTTATTATCTCAAAGACGATTTAAAAACAATCAAAGAAAAACGCAAGGACATTGAGAAAGAAAAGATAAAAGCCGGCGAACCGGTCTCTTACCCTTCTGCTGATTCTATCCGTATAGAAGATAATTATCCTGATCCTTATTTGCTTTTCATAGTAACTGATGACGGCGGTAATGTTATTCGCAAACTGAAAGCTCCTGCCAAAAAAGGAATGAGTCGTATCACATGGGATTTCAGATACAGCTCTCCCGGACCAATAAATTTCAGCACGCCTGATCCTTCGAATCCGTACGATGTTCCGGAGTTAGGTTCACCTGCCATGCCCGGAAATTACAAAGTATCGCTCAGTAAATTCGATGACGGAAAAATTACAGAGCTTGTCGCTCCACAATCTTTCAAAGTAAATTCACTCAATGCTGCTACGCTTCCTGCAACAGACAAAAAAGCGCTCGATGAATTTTGCAAAAAAGTAAGCGAGATGCGCAGAGTCGTTGCTTCAGCAGATTCTTACCGCGACGAATTAGTAAATAAGATCAAGTTTATTAAGCAGGCCATAATTGAAACATCAGCAGCTATTCCTGATGCAGCGACACAAGTCAATGACCTTTCAAAGCGACTCAACAATGTAAATACAAAACTCAACGGCGATGCCAGTCTTACTCGCAGAGAGTTTGAAACCAACACTTCTATAAGCGCACGTGTAGGTGCAATGGAAGGTTCGTTATGGACGGCAAGCGCTGCTCCATCGCAAACATTTATTCAGTCGTTTGAAACATCGGGAAAACAACTTACGCCTTTGTTGGATGAATTGAAAAAGATCGATGCCGATATTCGCAAATTGGAAGATCTATTAGAACAAAACAAAGCGCCGTATACGCCTGGGAGGATGCCGGTTTGGAAGTAGGTGTTTGGTTTACTAAATTTACTATGAATAAAATTTAGCTAGTTGTTTCCTGAAAGTTTCAGCAGAGCTTCGACAGATAAATCTTCATCGATCAATGGCCAATGAATTCCATAGCCAGATGGTGAGATTTTGTAAAAATTACGCTGCAAATCATTTGCAAATTTAAGTTTGTTGGAAATTTTATCCAATTTTATTTTAATTTTCTTACCATCAATTTGCAATATAATATTGAATTGATCAAACGAAATGTTTTGAATTACATGAGAGGCGATCATAATTTAATTTTTAAAATTATTATTCCAAGCGTCTGCAATCAGGTCAAAATGCTGATATATTATCTTCTTAATTTCCTTTTTTGCTGCGGGTGTTAAATTAAATGCAAATGCTTCTTTTATCTCCACTTCATCAAGAAGTAGCCAAAATTTACATTCCATATCACCCTTCTCAGCATGAACATGAATTGGTTCAGATCCTTCATTTGAATAGAAGAAAAGTCTCCAACCATAGATAAACAGTATTGTAGGCATGCGTACAAAGGTATATATTTTCCATTACTTTACAATACAAGTTTGTATGCAAAATGTTATCAGAACTTGGTCTATTCTTAAACGGCATTCAACATTTATTAAATTAGGGTATTCCTTCATTTTTTTCGACTTCAGACAATGTTCGCTTTCCGGGGAGAGAATGATGATCCTTTCAAATTTGCATTTAAGGGCCACTTGAAGATTCGGATTCCCTTTTGTCCATTAGGATACATGCCAAATTTGTCCGGTTTCTCTCTCTTGCCAGCATGAGAATAAACTTGCCCAATTACTTCTTGGTAATTATTTTTAGCAATGAACCTTTTTGTTGGCCACTTTTCAGCAGTATTACATGAGAGTAGTAATGTTATTATTAAGAAACTAAAGCAATTTATTGTTTTCATATTTTAAATTACAACTAACCATTATCTTTCAATTTTTTAATATCCGCTTCAATCTCCTTCAGACTTTGTTCTTTTTCAACAATTTTTTGTGCAATCTTATATTTCTCAAATTCTTCCTCCGATTTTTCCAATGCTTTCTCATGACTTGTTTTTCCTGCATGTGTGAGTAATTCCCTTCCATTCAATTGTAAAATTGAATCCAATCGTTGTATCCAATCTGTCATATACATCGGTGTTCGTTGCTGTGCCATCGTTTCGGCGAAGGCTAAATACTGTTCCACCAATAAACCGAGCAATTTTATTTCGTCTTCATTTAAATAATTCTTCGCAACGCTATCATCTGCTTTCTTTACAGTTTGTGTGTTTTTCTTATCAAAGGAAAGCATACCAAGCAAGGGCAAACTTGCATCAACTCTGCGATATACCAGCTCTGCGGCTGTTTGCTCACTGATAGCCCAAAGCAATTTGTTCTGAATAACCTTAAAGAATTCTTTTGTCTTTTCATCTTTTGCATCGTAGTCAATACTGGTTGCGTAAATATCTTTTATTTTTTGATAAAAAAATCTTTCCGAAATACGTATTTCACGAATACGTTCCTGTAATTCATTGAAATAATTCATTGAATTTCCTGACTTAAATCGATCATCATTTAAAGCAAAACCTTTAATGATATATTCCTTAAGTCTTTGAGTGGCCCATATACGAAACTGTGTACCTTGAGGTGATTTCACCCGATAGCCTACTGAAATTATAACGTCGAGGTTATAGTTGTCAATGTCTCGTTCGACTTCCCTTTCACCTTCTATTCGAACTTGTCGGAATTTCCGACAAGTTGCGGTTTGCACCAATTCTTCTTCTTCGTAAACATTTGCAATATGTTCTGCAATAGTACTTCTGCCCTTTCAAAATAGGATTGCCATTTGTTCTTGGGTGAGTCAAACGGTTTCTTCCTCCAAACGAACATCTATTTTAATGTTGCCATCCTGGTTTTGATAGATGATTATTTCACTATTATTCATTTTTCGAATTTGACACTCCTTTAATCAATAGCCATAATAACAATACCACTTCACCCAATGCTTCCGGAATGCTCAAATAATTCCTTAATATATTATTGATGTCTTGATTTATTATAAAACTTAAACTGTCAACAATATATCCAATTCCGGAAATCACCAGTACAACTGCAATGATTTTTGGGAATAAATTCGATTGATAGGTAAGAAAAGCTAATGGGAAAAGCCATAATCCCCAAAATATATCAACAATATACACTCCGATTATATTTAAGTGTAAAAACAAAGTCGCTAAATCAGCAATCTGTATTTCTGTAAATCCTTTAAAGTAATTATGTCTGTTTAGTAATACTATTGAAGCAGTTTGAAAAATAATGTTCACAAACATAACTGAAACAGAAATAATTACTAATGTAAGCATCAGTCTGGATTGTATCTGATTAATATTCTTGAATAAACGATATAATGTCAACGCTAAAAAAATAAAAGCAATTTGTCCTACAATACTAAATACTATTGAAGCTATATACTGAGATTCAGTTTTAAGGATATTTTCAACAGTTAAGGTAGCGTTTTCAATTACAAAAGTTTTTGAAATGTACATCCAGCTATAACCTGAACCAATCGCCAGGATTAAATACCAAAGTCCGGCAATTCTTGCAATTTTTTTGTTCTCAATTAGTCCACTCATGTTTTTTATTTTTTAAAAGATATATTCGATGGCTCAAGTTTTGCTTGGCCTGTACACAATCGAGTCAAGCAGCAGAGCCTCACTTCTATGTTCTCACAGAACCATGCGTGAACTCAACCTCTCGATTCATACAGCTCTTCTTGTTTACCTCTATGTGGCTTAATCACAAATGTAATAAATTTCACTATGGATGCACCAATTGCCCGGCAGGAATTAAATGCGCCAATAAGTTTATGCTCGGTGCAGCCCTCTCCTACAACCTGAAAAAACTAATGAAGTGGAATGCGCCCGAGAGGATAAGTATGTTTAGTCAGCTCGAAATTCCGGCGATATTAACAAAAGACGGTGTGTTTTTAACAATTTTAAGAATTAGGCAGTATTTACATCGCCATAGCACATCGAATATTTTTCAGCCTGTATAAGCTCCCATAAAGGATTCCGGAAATAATTATTGGGTTAGTTTTTAATTATAGGATGTGCAACAGCTACCGGTGTTAGCGGTCGTTTTCCTTGTTCGTTTATAGTTAGAATCTTCATTTATTTCATTTCCTTTTTTGAAATAATTAGCGTCATTCCGTATGCGAGTAATGAGATTATCAAAATGATAAAATATACTGTTGTAAAGACACTTTTTAAAACCGAAAATACGTTTGTAGTCTGCGTCAAAAGGTCTGAATTGTCAGGATAGCTAGTCAACATTGTAATTATTCCAATGTTTTCAAAATAGTCAAACAGTCCTGAAAAAAGCGGAATAAAACAGAGGTAGAATAAAAAGCTGTCTAATTTTCTCAGTTTGCTAAAAATAAATGCAAGAAGCAAACAATAGGTAATGCCAAACAAGATAGGATAAATCATATCTACGGGAATTTGATTGAATAAATAGGCGTTCCTTCCTTTGTCACCTAAAGTATTAAAAAGAGAATTGACATATTCAGTATTGTAACCTGTGGGCAACATATCTAATAATTTCATTTCTCCCGAAAAACTCATCACTTTCGGAATCGTTATTGTCAGCATAATTGCATATATGACATTTGTCAAAATAAAGAGAAGTAATATTTTCTTACCGTCTATATTTCTTTTTATCAAGTCTTTCATTTTGTTTTAATTGTCTGTTTATTATAGCACAGTCGTTTTTTACAATGACCGCTAACGTCAGTTCGTGCAAAAACCAAAGCTAATTAATTTTTTGTTTCTTATTCTGCTCTGTATTGCTTTGTTAGGCATTAAATTTTCTGTTCCGTCTCTTGTTGTAGGAACTGAAATATCAACCACTTCAAAGCTTAAATTGTCGAACCAAATTTGTCCTGTGCCAACAAGCAAAGCGCCGTAAGCTAGATTTGAAGCATTTAAAGGATTTCTATGCGAAAGTCAAGACGACGCTCGGCGTAGTCTTAATCGCGACCAAACATTTACTAAAACGAAACACCGTTTCTTCGCGCGTGACTTCGCCGGGATGCGCAAAACAGTTTCATTAATCCTGTACTTTTTCCTAACTCCCGCGAGCTATTGCATTAAACTATTTATATCATTGTCGCCAAACGTGCTCGAGGGGTTCACAAAGTATAGATAGTAAATATGGGAATTGTTTTTTTGAAGACTCTGCCGAGCGGAGAATAAGGCAGTATGTAAATCGCCAGAACACATCGAAAATTTTTCAGCCTGTATAAGCTCTCATAATGGATTACAGAAATAATTATTTGGTCAGTTTTTATTTATATGTTGTGCAACAGCTACCGGTGTTATGCAGCGTTGCGAGCACATTGCTTGATCGCGTTAAGTTCTGCCTTCTTCACATTTCTTTCTTCTTCAATGTCGAAGTCGTCCTGAAGTCCAAGCCAAAATTTCGCTGAATTCCCGAAATACTTAGAAAGTCTAAGTGCGGTGTCTGCGGTTATGCGTCTGTTCCCTTTAACAATTTCCGAAACACGTGTCTGTGGGATTCTTATGTCCTTTGAAAGTCTGTAAGCACTAATTTCTAAGGGAATTAGAAACTCTTCTTGAAGTATTTCCCCGGGGTGAATGTTTTTGAGTTTTTTCATTATGATGTTGTCTTTAGTGATAATCAATTATTTGAACTTCTTCTGCATTTCCATTTTTCCATTTAAAAACGATTCTCCATTGATTGTTAATTCTAATGGAATGGAATTCTTTTAAATTCCCTTTCAACTTTTCAAGTCTATTCGATGGAGGGATAAGCAAGTCATTTAGATCTTGAGAGTTGTTTAGCATTCTCAATTTCCTGCGAGCCGTTTCTTGAATTTCTGTAGAGAAACCCTTAACTCTCTCTCCTTCCCATATTTTCTTTGTGCCTTTGTCGCCAAATGATGTTAGCATACTGTCGTTTTACGTTACTTACGTCGAAGGTAAGTGATTTGTCGAAAGAAAGCAAATTTGTCGAAGGAAATATTTTTCGGGCGTCTCACCGTGCAATGCCGCCTAATCGAGCCTGACCTCTGACCTTTTTACAATTTGACATAGGCTGACCTCCGACCTCTTCGAAAGTCCCTTTATTTTAATCACCTACTTTTGTGAATGAAAATGAAGTCCTATTTTTATACCTTTACTAAAATCGCAAAATCTCACCATGAAAATAATCTTCCACCTCGCTTCCTGCTCTACCTGCCAACGTATCTTAAAAGAATGGAAACCGGGGAAGGATGTTCTACTGCAAGACATCAAAACCGAAAAAATTACTCCGGCGCAAATTGATCTTATGGCGAAACTTGCCGGAAGTTATGAACCGCTCTTTAGCCGTGTCGCTATCAAATTCAGAAGCTTGGGACTTAATGAAATGTCGCTGAAAGAAAAAGAGTATCGAAAGTATATTCTCGAAGAATATACTTTTCTGAAAAGACCGGTGCTAATATTAGATGACCGTATTTTTATTGGGAATAGTAAGAGTAATGTTGCGGCGGCAAAGGATGCGCTTGGGAATAATAAATGATTTTAAAAATCAAAACAACTTTTTTCGTTGCAGTGCCTCAATAGCTGTCCGGCTAATTCCTTAGGAATCTCGTCGCCTTAGCTATACTCCCTCCACTATACTAAAGCGATGTGTCATCTCTTCAGAGATCTCGTGGTTTCATAGAACGACTGTTGAAAAATGAGCACACAATTATGCTTTATCAAAAAGCTAAAAAAAATATTTCAGAATTCGGATTGCGAATGTGAATGACTGAATAAGGTCAAAGGTCAAGCTGACCTCTGACCAATTAACAATGCCTGACAAATTACCTTATCGCAAAACAAGGCGGCCTGATTTTTGAATTTCACTGACTTAACCTTCCAACAATTTATCCAAAGCATTTTGCAGCATTTTTTTATCTGGTAAATACAATTGATATTTACTCAATAGCACTTTATTGGTGATGCTATCAGTAGCATATTCTACCAAAATATGGTTTTTTTGCGCACCTAAAATAATACCTATTGGCTCGTTATCTCCTTCGGTTGATTCTTCTTTTTTAAAATAATTGAGATAAAGATTCATTTGTCCTACATCAAGATGATCAATTTCGCCACGTTTCAAATCTACTAATACAAAACATTTCAATATTCGGTGATAAAAAAGCAGGTCTAGATAAAAATGCTTACCGCTTATACTCATTCGGTATTGACGACCAATAAATGCAAACCCTTTACCAATTTCCATTATAAATTGCTGCATGTTTGAAATGATTTTTTCTTCCAATTCACTTTCCAGATATTGGTGTTGCTCAGGAATATTTAGAAACTCCAATACAAACGGGTCTTTTATTAAATCATCGGCTGTTTCAACAATATGTCCTTCTCTAGCTAATGTTAATATACTTTCTTTGTCTTTGCTTAATGCCAAGCGTTCAAATAATGAACTTCTCATTTGGCGTTTTAACTCTCTTACACTCCAACGGTCATGCTCGCATTGCTTACTATAAAAACTGATTTCTAGTTCCGATTCTGCCTTTAAAATTTCAAAATAATGGCTCCATGTCAATACGTGAGACAGTGTCTCACGTATTGGGAAACATTGGTATAATTTGCGCATGTAAAGCAAGTTAGACCTACTAAATCCTTTGCCATGTGCCAGTGATAAATCTTTAGAAAGTCGCTCAAAAAGCTGAGTGCCATATGCAGCACGCTCATTGCCCTCTTGCTCAAATTCCACAATATGCTGCCCAATTTGCCAATAGGTTTGCACCAAAATAGTATTAACCACCTGTACCGCTTGCTGCCTGCCAACTTGTAGCAAACTACCAATTTGCGTAATGAGATTACTGTAATGACTAAATGGTAATTCCGAATGGTTGCTGTTATCTTTCATTTTCATTAGTAAAAAAATATCGCGATGACTGATGAAACTTTAATCTGAGTTCGTATCTGCTTTTCTTGAAAAGATAAAAGAAGTAAAATAAAAAAAATCTTGCATCCAATATAAGCGGAAAGTTCAGCGATAAGCTATTGGAAAATGAAGTCCTGTTTTTATACCTTTACTAAAATCACAAAATCTCACCATGAAAATAATCTTCCACCTCGCTTCCTGCTCTACCTGCCAACGTATCTTAAAAGAATGGAAACCGGGGAAGGATGTTCTACTGCAAGACATCAAAACCGAAAAAATTACTCCGGCGCAAATTGATCTTATGGCGAAACTTGCCGGAAGTTATGAAGCTCTCTTTAGCCGTGTCGCTATCAAATTCAGAAGCTTGGGACTTAATGAAATGACGCTGAAAGAAAAAGAGTATCGAAAATATATTCTCGAAGAATATACTTTTCTGAAAAGACCGGTTCTGATTTTAGATGATCGCATTTTTATTGGGAATAGTAAAAGTAATGTGGCAGCAGCAAAGGATGCGCTTGGGAAATATAAATGATTTTAAAAATCAAAACAACTTTTTCCTTATTGAGGCTAGTGAATAAATGAACAGCAAATTCCGTAGGAATCTCGTGGCTTTACCCACACTCCCTCCACTATACTAAACCTGAAGAGTCATCTCTTTAGAGATCTCGTGGTTTCATAGAACGACTGTTGAAAAATGCTCACAATTCTGCTTTATCCAAAAGCTAAGGAAAAAATATTTCGGATTGCGGAATTCGGATTGCGGATTGCGGATTGGTAAAAAAGGTCAAAGGGTAGAGGTAAAAGGTCAGGTGTCAATGCCTGAAATAGGTTGACCGTTTTAGACACCTAAAAACGGATTAAAACC
>CAYHCU010000057.1:0-13760 GCA_964355035.1 uncultured Flavobacteriales bacterium
GTGGCGTAATTTTTTGACTTTTGACTTTTGAATTTTTTTCTCCCGCAGATTGCGCGGATTTTCGCAGAAGCGTGTCGCTATTTTTTGACTTTTGACTTTTGAATTTTTTTCTCCCGCAGATTGCGCGGATTTCCGCAGAAGCGTGTCGCTATTTTTTTGACTTTTGACTTTTAACTGATTTATGTCATGTTTTGGCTAGCCTAGAGTAGTGGCTTAAGAAAGACAAGATATTTAACATAAGAAATTATGATTTTTGTTTGTAAAAATCAGGTCGTTTACGCTTATTTTTGGGCAAGTATAATTTAAGGATACATGGTTATATATTTGAAAAATAGCTACTCAGCATTTATTGTTTCAGCACTTGTTATTTTGACGTATAATAATTCTGTTTTCGCACAGGATTTAACGAAAGTTGTTCCGGAAAAAAAACTTGAGAGAGCTGAAGTTCAATGGCTGGAAGAATGGCCAGCCAAAGCGAATAAGGCAAAGCGTTCATTTTTCGATATCATTCTAGGAAGAAACAAGCAAGAGTTAAAAAGACCTGTCTCACTAGTTGTTGAAAATAAAAACGAGTTTTGGGTTTTAGATCAGGAGAGTAATGCGATTCTTCAGGTGATTAAAGAGAAAGCGAAGACGCCGAATTATATTCGTAAAATGGATATAGTTTATTCTTCTCTGGTGGGCATTTGTGATTTTCGTGAGCACGAAATTCTTTTCACAGATTCTTATCTCAATAAAATATTCTTCGTTAATTCTGAAAAAAAAGAATGCACTGTTTTAAATGATTCTCTGAAGTTAGATAAACCTACAGGGATTGCGTATTCACCCTTAACACATGAAATTTGGGTGTTGGAAACCGGAGAACATCGCATTGTGGTATTGAATGAAAAAGGGGAAGTGCTGAAAAAAATTGGAGCACGAGGAAATGGTAAGGGAGAGTTTAATTTCCCTACTCACATTTGGATTGATAAAAATGGGATTGTCTATATAGTCGATGCAATGAATTTTCGAATTCAAATTTTAAATAAGGATGGGGAAGTAATAAATGTATTTGGATCTAATGGGGATGCAACTGGATACTTTGCAAGCCCAAAAGGAATTGCAACTGATTCTTATGGTAACATATATGTAGCAGATGCATTGTTTCACGCCGTTCAGGTTTTTGATATTAAGGGAAATTTTTTATACACGTTTGGTTCGCAGGGACAGAAGGAAGGTGAGTTTTGGATGCCTTCAGGAATTTTTATTGATAATGACAACAAAATATATGTAGCAGATAGCTATAATTCAAGAATACAAGTATTTCAGCTTATCACCGGAGGTAAACAATGAAAAAAATTCTCAGTATCATCCTTGTTTTAGCAGGAGTTTCTTCGACAGTATTTTCTCAGTCTATCGTGGATACCAAACATAATTTATCGATAACAGGGATAGGAACAATTAAAGCAACAGCAGAGGAAGAAATTTGTTTGTTCTGTCATACAGCTCATAACAGCAGGCCATTGGGACCACTATGGAATAGAAATGATCCAGGATCTACTTACACGCTATATACCAGTTCAACAGCTAAAGCATTGCCAAGTCAACCTAGTGGTTCATCAATTTTGTGTTTATCCTGCCACGATGGAACTATAGCGCTAGGTAGTGTTTTAAGCAGAGGTTCAATTATTACATTCGCAACATCAATAAATATGCCTGTCGGTGTCAGTAATCTCTCAACGGATCTTCGTAATGACCACCCGGTTTCGATTACTTATGATGCAGCATTAGCAGCACTTAATCCTCAAATAAAAAATCCAAGCACGCTTCCATCGGAAGTGAAATTGGAGTCCGGTAAATTACAATGTACTGCTTGTCATGATCCACATAAAAATATTTATACTGATTTTCTTGTTGCTTCAACTCAGAATTCAAATTTATGTAATACTTGTCATCAGCAAACAAATTGGTCAACAAGTAGTCATAATACCTCAACGAAAGTGTGGAATAATGTTGCTCCGAATCCTTGGCCGTACACACCTTGGACCACTGTTGCTCAAAATGCTTGCGAAAGTTGTCATAATTCTCATAACGCAGGGGCGACCACTCGTTTGTTGAAATATGCAACAGAGGAAAATAATTGTCTTGATTGCCATAACGGAAATGCTGCTACCAAGAATATCCAGGCTGACTTTGCCAAAGCGTATAAGCATAATGTATATGGTTATACAGGAATTCATGATCCGGTAGAACCGAATCTTGTGTTGGCCAAACATGTTGAATGTGTAGACTGTCATAATCCGCATCAGGCGAAGACGCAAACTGCAGTTGCACCTGCCGTTAAGGGTTCCTTAATAGGAGTTAAAGGTGTTAATCAAAGTGGTGTTGCAGTAGCTTCTTCTACATACGAGTATGAGATTTGCTATCGTTGTCATTCAAGTAATGCAGCCACCGCAGCGACTACACCACGTGTTATTGTTCAAAACAATGTGCGCCTAGAATTTGCTGTTACTAATCCTTCTTTCCATCCGGTTGCCGGAATAGGCGTGAATACGAATGGGCCAAGTTTAATAGCACCCCTTACAATTACAAGTAAAATTTATTGCTCAGATTGTCATACAAGCAGTGGAGCAGGAGCGCCTGCCGGACCACATGGGTCTATTTATCCTCAAATTTTAAAACTTCAGAATTTAAGGACAGATAATACGACTTATAATGTTGCTAATTTTGCTTTATGTTACAGTTGCCATAGTAGTACGTCAATTATGGCGAATGCTTCTTTTAAGGAACACAACAAGCATATAAATAGTGTAAGAACAGCATGTAATACTTGCCATGATCCGCATGGAATAAGCAATACACAAGGCACTGCTGCAAACAATAGTAATCTAATTAGTTTTAATACTACCTATGTTACTCCGTCAAGTGGCGGTATACTTAGATTCGATGATACTGGATTTGAGACCGGACGTTGTTATTTAAAATGTCATGGAAAAAACCACAATCCGCTTACTTATTAGTTGATAATTCTTAAATAATATTAGCGAATATATTTTTTTAAAAAAGAAAAATTATGAGGGTAAAAATAGATTGTATTGATTGCTCAAATACAAATTGCTTTGTAAATAAATATTGTTCCGGGGAAATTTTGGATAAAATCTCCACTTCGAAAAATCAAAATATCTATCGTAAAGGTGATTACATCTTTCGGGAAGGGAATACGATGTTGGGTATTCATTTTATTCAGCAAGGTGGTGTGAAAGTAGTCACCCCGAATTTGAATGGAAGAGAACAGGTGGTGCGCTTAGGCTCCGATGGCAACATTTTAGGTCACAGAGTACAGGATAATGACAAGTACTACTTTAATGCCATTGCTTTAGTAAGTACTACAGTGTGTTTTGTAGAAACCGACGTATTTCGAAATGCTTGTATGGAAAGCCCGGATTTCGCATATAATTTGATACTTTTTTATGCTCTGGAGTTAAGAAGAACAGAGTTGCGTGTGAAATATCATGCTCAAATGAATATACGAGAGAAAGTTGCGGAAGCATTTGTTTATCTAAATGAAATATTCGGCACAAATCCTGAAACAAAAACCCTCAATGTTGAATTAAACCGGCAGGAAATTGCCGATGTGGCAGGTACAACACCGGAGCAAGTTTCACGACAGCTAAGCGATTTCGAAGAAGAAAAATTGATACTAAGAGAGAAAAGAGATATACAAATTCTGGATGTTAAAGGTTTGGAAAAAATTGTACATCAATACAAAATCGATTAGGTTTCAATTGTGTTTTTAGCATTTCTTTATTCAAAAGATTGTACTTTTCACGGCTCTTGATAACTAATTCTAAATCGAATTCTGCAATAATAATTTTGTAGTATCTTGATGCTTAAATTCCGTAAATAGGCAATAGTTATGAAATTCAATAGTTTTACATTCAGTGCAAAGCAGCAATTATTTACCTTGTTGTTTTTTGCTGTTGCATTAAATTTGAATACACTGTTTCATGAGTATGTATTAGATGACATTGTGGTCTTGACTGAGAATAAGTTTGTTGTCAAGGGTGTTAAGGGAATTCCTGAAATTCTTACCACTGATCTTATGAGCGGCTATTCAGCAAAGGAAAATCTGCTTTCTGAACCACGTTATCGTCCTTTGTCTATAGTTGTTTTTGCAATAGAATATGAGATGTTTGGGGCAAACCCATTCGTTAGCCATTTGATGAATGTATTGCTTTTCGCTCTACTGGTTTTGTTATTGTTTAAATTGTTGCGTGAGCATATATTTAAAGATCAACATCAATATTTGGCTTTTTTTACTTGCCTTTTATTTTCTGTTCATCCGATTCATACGGAGGTTATTGCCAATGTAAAAAGTCGTGATGAACTAATTGCATATATTTTTCTCGTTTCTTCCTTAATTGCACTTGTCAAGTATGTAGATAAAAGATCTGTATGGATGCTTGTGATTGGATTGTTGTGCTTCTTTTTGGCTCTACTCACCAGAGAAAGTGCTGTGACTTTTATAGCTGTCTTTCCTGTGATTTTGTATTTTTTTTATAATCAATCTATCAAAAAATCGATTCTGTTTTCAATACCGTTGCTAATTGTGTTTTCAGCCTTTATGGTATTACGGTATTCGATTATCGGATTTAGCAAGCCGATAGTAACAGATATTTTAAATGCACCATATCTTTATGCAACAGCATCACAAGCATTTGCGACCAAATTTTTTGTTCTTCTGAAATATATATTGTTGTTGATTTTCCCACACCCATTGTCGTCTGATTATTCATACAATCAAATTCCGTACATTGAGTTGGGTTCTTTTCAATTTGTTTTCTCTTTTGCAGTAATAATTAGTATGCTTTTGTATGCGTTATTGACGTTTCAAAAAAGGACGTTATTGTCTTTCAGCATTATCTACTTTACTATTACTATTTCTTTGGTTGCGAATTTTATTGTCGACATTGGTACACCCTTATCTGAGCGATTGTTATTTCAGCCCTCATTGGCATTTTGTATTGCGGTGGCTTTTCTTTTTTTGAAATATTTTGAAAAGTTTAAGGAAATCTCGAGTATATTGATGCTATTGATTTTCATATTGTTTTCAGCTAAAACCATACTGCGGAACAGTGATTGGAAAAGCAACGACACCTTGTTTATGGCCGATGTGATTTCTGCTCCAAATAGTGCAAGAACAACATTGTATGCTACTGAAGTTTATCGGATGAAAGCGAAATTTGAAACGAATCTACAATTGAAGAAAGAGTATTATGATAAGGCTGCATATTATGGTGAACGTTCCATTAAAATTCATCCTAAATTTGCAGTAACGTATTTGAATCTGGGTTTTGTGTACTATTATCAAAGCGATTTTAATAAAGCAGCAGAATATTGGTTGAAAGGATATGAATTAGCACCTGAAGATACGGAGGCGGTAAAATGTGTTCAAGTTTTAAGTGGTGAGTTTTACCGACAAGGAAATGGACTTTTTGAACATGGACGAATTGAGGATGCTATCCAAAGCTATTTGAAATCAACGGAGTTGAATCCGTCTAATATGGAAGCGTGGTATAATTTGGGCGGGAATTATTTTTTGAAGGGCGATTCAATCTCAGCGAAAATGGCATGGGACAAAGTGAGAGCGCTTGACCCGGGACATGTTTTTAGAAAAGAAGAATTTCTGAACAATTAAAATTTCAAACCAATTGCGTTGATTTGTTAAATGTTAAATATAAATAAGATATTCAACACAAAGTACCAGCTATTATTTTTGCTGCTTGTGGCGTTTGGTTTAAATTTTAATACGCTATTTAATGAATATGCTTTGGATGATATACTTGCAATAACAGAGAATAGCTTTGTCAAGAAAGGCATCGCCGGCATTCCTGAAATACTAACTTCCGATTATTTAGCAGGATATTCAGCAAAAGAGGGTGTAATTCCGGAAGTTCGGTACCGACCTTTGTCGTTAGTAGTTTTCGCTTTGGAGTATGAATTTTTTGGTGCCAATCCTTTTGTGAGCCATTTGTTTAATGTACTTTTTTTCCTGCTTCTGATAACCTTATTGTATAAATTATTGCAAGTCCATTTGTTTAGGGAGTTGGATGGATATTTAGCTTTTGTTACTTGTTTAATATTTGTTGTCCATCCAATTCATACGGAAGTAATTGCGAATGTGAAAAGCCGCGACGAAATTTTGTCATTTATTTTGATTGTTTCCTCATTAATAATGTTTTTTAGGCATTTAAATAAGAGTTCAAGTAGTAATTACTTGTTAAGTTTTATTTTATTCTTCTTTGCACTTCTTTGTAAGGAAAGCGCCGCCGTCTTCATTGTTGTTTTGCCATTAATTTTGTATTATTATTTTCATCGAACAATTAAAAGTTTGATTTTAACGTCAATGCCATTTGTAATTGTTTTAGTTTTTTTTCTTTTGATAAGATTTTTGATGGTTGGATTTACACATTATAACGTTACCGATATAACAAATGCTCCTTATTTATATGCAACCGAATCTGAAGCATTTGCAACAAAAGTGTTTGTCTTAGTAAAATACTTGGGATTAATGGTGTTTCCTTATTCTTTGTCAACCGAATATGGATTCAATCAAATCCCCTATGTTCAAATATATTCCGAGCAATTTTTAATAGCAGTTGTAGTTTTGATTTGTTTAGGTTTGTTTGTAGTTTATGATTTCAGAAGAAGGTCGTTGCTTTCGTTTTGTATCCTCTATTATTTTGCAACAATTTTTCTTGCGTCCAATTTTATTATTGATCTGGGAATTACCCTTGCAGAACGATTGTTATTTGTTCCTTCGCTTGCATTTTGTATAGTAGTTGCATTTTTATTTTTAAAAATGAATCAAAGGTTTAAGTTAGCAGCTCCGCTAGTATTTTTTATATTTTTGTTTCTCTTCTCACTAAAAACAGTTGTTCGAAACAGTGAATGGAAAAACAATGAAACCTTGTTTTTAGCAGATGTTGTGACAAGTCCAAATAGTGCAAGGATGAATATGTTTGCTACAGAAGCCTGTATTATTAAAGCGAATAGTGAAAGTGATCATATTAAAAAAACGGAATATTTAGAAAAAGCAGTTTTTTATGGTGAGCGGTCGGTAAGAATTGATTCAAACGCTGCACCAACTTATTTACGACTGGGATTTGCTTATTACCATCTTTACGATTATTTTAAAGCTGCCGATAATTGGAAGAAAGCATATACTATTACACCTAGTGATTTGGATGTAATTAAATGGACAAAAAACATAAGCGAAATTTTGTATAAGCAAGGAAATGGATTCTATGAAGCGGGTAGGATGAATGAGGCTGTTCGATGCTATCGAAAAGCTGTTGACTTAGATGAAAGCAATGTTGAGGCATGGTATAATTTGGGAGGTAATTATTTATTAAGAGGGGATACAAATTCTGCTAAATTTGCATTTGAAAAGGTTCGAATTCTAGATTCAAATCATTTCCTAAAATAGGAGGATTTCTTCAATAATTAAAATTAGGCCAACAGTAGTTTTTAATATGAAAAAAAACCCAAACACATTTTCAAAAAACAAGCAACTCTTAATCTTGATCCTATTAACGATTGGATTAAATGTAAATACACTTTTTAACGATTATGCAGTTGATGATGTTGTTGTTTTTACTGAAAACTCACTCGTTAAAAGCGGCATTAAAGGAATACCTGAAATTTTTACCTCGGATCTTTTAAAGGGATTTAATAAAACAGGTGATGGTTTGTCTCAAGCACGATACAGACCTTTTGCATTGGCGGTTTTTGCAGTGGAATATCAGCTTTTCGGTGTTAATCCTGTGGTGAGTCACTTGATTAACGTATTGTTTTTTACAATTCTCATTATTTTACTTTTTAAATTATTGCGAGAGTTGTTTTTGAAAAATGGGGTAGAAGATTTGGCGTTTATTACTTGCGTTTTATTTGTTATTCATCCGATACATACTGAAGTAATAGCAAATGTAAAGAGTCGTGATGAAATTATTACATTTATATTATTGATAAGTGCCTTGAGTTTAGTATTGAAATATTTTGAAAAGAACAAAGTTGGCTATTTATTTTTTAGTTTGTTTTGCTTTTTTCTGGCTTTACTGACTAGAGAGAGTTCGGTAACTTTTATTGCAGTTGTGCCACTGGTTTTGTATTTTTTCTGCAATCATCCAATTAGGAAGGCAATATTATTTTCTATTCCTTTTCTGTTTGCCTTTGTAGGATACATGATTTTGCGATTTAACATAGTTGGGATTAATAATTATTCTGCAACCGATGTGCTTAATTCTCCATTTTTAAACGCTTCAGGTGGGCAAGCTTTTGCTACGAAGGTTTTTATATTATTTAAGTACATCTGGTTACTATTTTTCCCATATCCACTATCCAGTGATTATGGTTTTAATCAAATTCCATACATTGAATTAGATTCTTTTAATTTCATTATCTCTGCGATAATAATACTGAGTTTGGTTGCGTATTCACTATTCGCATTTAAGAAGAAATCAATTATTTCATTTTGTACTCTTTATTTTTTTGTAACAATATCGCTTGTAACTAATTTTGTCGTAGACGTTGGAACACCATTGTCAGAGCGTTTTTTGTTTCAACCATCACTTGCATTTTGTATTGTAATTGCTATTTTGTTTTTAGTATCTGAAAAGCGAAATAAAAAAATTACTTATGGAATATTTGCAATTATTTTAGTTTTGTTTTCAGCAAAAACGGTTATAAGAAACAGTGAATGGAAAAATGATGAGTCTCTTTATTTAACAGATGTTATTTCAGCTCCCAATAGTGCACGAACTAATTTATATGCTTCGCAGAGATATATTTTAAAAGCGAAAGTTGAAACGAATAGAACTATTAAGCAGGAATACCTTAAAAAAGCAATAAATTTCGGCGAGCGTTCAATTGAAATTTATCCGAATTACCCTATTTCATATTTAAATTTAGGAGTTGCCTATTTTGGTGCTCTTGATTATTTTAAAACAGCAGAGTTGTGGATGAAGGCATATAATTTAAATCCTTCCAATGAGGAAATAAAAGGAAGTGTGGAAATGTTAAGTGAAATATTTTTCAATGAGGGAAATAAATTTTTTAAAAAGAAACAAATTGAAAATTCCGTGAGATGCTATTTAATGTCTGTAGAATTAAATCGTGGCAATGTTGAAGCATGGTACAATTTGGGTGGCATCTATTTTTTATATAAGGATGATGCGAAAGGAATTGAAGCTTGGAAGAATGTATATATGCTGAGTCCTAATCATCAGTTTAATAAAGAACAGTTTTATTTGGATTGAGATCATTCATTGTAAGAAAAATTAGTGTTTCTAAGCTGAATCAAATTTTAATTGATTTTTTGATTGATAGCGATTGAAGAAATGTCACAAAAGAGTTTTTTCTATCTTTTTGAAAAACAAGTATATATGATACTGTTATTGAATTATTTGTTCTTTTTCTGCCTTTTCGCAGCCTCTTTTTAGGGTAAAAACAGATAAAAAGAGGATTTCAGTCATGGATTCTTTTTGTTAGATAGCGGATATTTGTGTCATGAAATTGTCATTACAAACAAAAACAAATTTATCAGTTAACATAAAAAACAACAACATTATGAAAAATCTAATCATCACAGCAGCATTAGGGTTAATGATCCCACTAATGAGTATTGGACAAAGTACATTAGGACCAGGCGTAATCACAACAAGTATTGCAGGTTCACCACATGATTTCTCAACACAAGCTTGGAACCCTTATAATGCGACTACAACATTAGGTGGTCAAATTTGCCAACCATGTCACACACCTCACAATGGTGATCTTACAGTAGTAGATGCTCCACTATGGAACCATCAATTCTCTACAGCAGCGTATGAAATGTACACAGGTTTCCATTTTGGACCGGGCAGCTTAGGTTATGGAATAACAGCACCGGATGGAATTTCTAAATTATGTCTTTCTTGCCATGATGGATCAGTAGCATTAGGATCTTTCGGAGCGCAAACAGGAACAACATTCTTAACAGGTGGAGCGAATTTAGCTCTTGATTTAAAGAATGACCATCCAATTTCATTTGTATATGATTCAATTCAGGCAGGTGGAGTTTGGGACAAAACGCACATTTATTCAGGAACAAAAACAGTTCAAAGTTTATTAGATGAGAACAGTAAAGTACAATGCTCTTCATGTCATGGTGTACATAATAATTCAAGAGGATATTTCTTGAAAATGAGTAACCAGGGAAGTGCACTTTGTTTAGCTTGTCATAAAAAATAAACGAACCATAAATTTTATTACTTTTGAAGGGCGATTTAAATCGCCCTTTTTTTTAATTCTAAAAAAAATAGAAACATGCAAACTTCTCAACTCGACATCAGAAAAGTGGTTTTCTGTTTTTCCTTTTTTTTACCTTTTGTGTTTTTGAGTTGTCGTTCAAATAAAACAACTCAAGATAAGACAATAGAGCCGCAAGCAGCAAGTTTTTCAGTAGCTGATCAAAAAGATTCATTCGAAATTGCAGCAGTTGATACATCAAACATTTTGAATGCAGCTAAAAGTAAAACTAGTACGAACAGTGAATTTAGACAGAACAGAGAAATTGATAGCTTTGATAAAAAGAATATTCAAAATTTTCATTCCGAAGGGTTAGGACAAAGATCAATTGGTCCGGGAACAATTACAACATCTATAGAAGGGTCACCACATGACTTTTCAAATCAGGCATGGAATCTTTATAATGAGAATACCTATTTAGGAGGCCAGATCTGCCAACCTTGCCATACTCCTCATAATGCAGACATCATGTTTGTCGATGCCCCACTTTGGAATCACCATTTTTCTACTTCAACCTATGAAATGTACAGAGGCGAGAACTTCGGGCCAAATGGACTCGGCTATAGTGCAACTGTACCTGATGGTATGTCTAAGTTGTGTCTCTCTTGTCATGATGGCTCTGTAGCTTTAGGTTCATATAGCGGACAAATAGGAACAACTTATATTACCGGCGGTGCAAGGTTAGATTTGGATATGACAAATGAACATCCAATATCTTTTATTTATGATTCATTACAAGCGGGAGGAGTGTGGGATAAAACTCATATTTATTCCGGCACAAAAACAGTAGCAAATTTATTAGATGCCAACAACAAAATGCAATGTACTTCTTGCCATGGCGTCCATAATAATTCTATGGGATATTTTTTAAAAATGAGAAATGTGGGAAGTGAATTGTGTTTAGCATGTCATACAAAGTAGGTAGAGTAAACATCACTTTTTATTGCCAATTTGAAGCAATTTTTCCAGATTGATTTCCGGAATTTGTAATATTTAAATCATTATTGATTTGGTTTCATGCTTTGTTGATTACTTGAAATGAGAGTTGTTTGCCTTTCGGCTTTTATTGCATTTTTATAAGTAGCTTATTTTCAATATTATGTAAGTTGACAATTTTCTCATTTACTGATTTACTGCCTTTTCGCAGACTCTTACAAAGCAAAAAACAGGTGAAAAGAGGATTTCAGTCATGGATTCTTTTTGTTAGATAGCTGATATTTGTGTCATGAAAATGTCATCACAAGCGAAATTCAATCAATTAATCAACATAAAAAACAACAACATTATGAAAAATCTCATCATCACAGCAGCATTAGGGTTAATGATCCCACTAATGAGTATTGGACAGAGTACATTAGGACCAGGCGTAATCACAACAAGTATTGCAGGTTCACCACATGATTTCTCAACACAAGCTTGGAACCCTTATAATGCGACTACAACATTAGGTGGTCAAATTTGCCAACCATGTCACACACCTCACAATGGTGATCTTACAGTAGTAGATGCTCCACTATGGAACCATCAATTCTCTACAGCAGCGTATGAAATGTACACAGGTTTCCATTTTGGACCGGGCAGCTTAGGTTATGGAATAACAGCACCGGATGGAATTTCTAAATTATGTCTTTCTTGCCATGATGGATCAGTAGCATTAGGATCTTTCGGAGCGCAAACAGGAACAACATTCTTAACAGGTGGAGCGAATTTAGCTCTTGATTTAAAGAATGACCATCCAATTTCATTTGTATATGATTCAATTCAGGCAGGTGGAGTTTGGGACAAAACGCACATTTATTCAGGAACAAAAACAGTTCAAAGTTTATTAGATGAGAACAGTAAAGTACAATGCTCTTCATGTCATGGTGTACATAATAATTCAAGAGGATATTTCTTGAAAATGAGTAACCAGGGAAGTGCACTTTGTTTAGCTTGTCATAAAAAATAAACGAACCATAAATTTTATTACTTTTGAAGGGCGAAATATTTCGCCCTTTTTTTTAACCTAATAATCGAGAATTATGAATAGCAGACTATTAACTAGAATTGTTGAATCTCGCCCGGCAATTTGGCTAGTTTCATTTTTTGGAAATCAAAGGAAAGTTCAACTTTCAACGGTTAAAAGCGTAGCTATTTTAAAGTTTAATCAAGCGCAAATTTTGCCCAATATGGTGAAAAGAAGTACACGCTTCAACAGAATTGGTGTTTTCATGTTGATTCTATTTATTCCAATTATTTTTTCTGGTTGTCGTTCGAGTAAGAATTCAAAAGACAAAGCAGCTCAACCGTTGGTTATTTATCCGGCCCCCCCGGAACAGACACGAATTCAGTATCTGACTAAAATTACGACATCTTTAGATCTTGATAAAAAGCAAAATTTTTTTTCCAAGTTTTTACTTGGAACGGAAAAGCCAAAAACATTGGTAAAACCATATGGTTTGGCCATTCATAAAGGTAAAATTTATGTTTGTGATCAATATGGCGGAGGCATGGAAATCATTGACCTTGAAAAGAGAGAGATTGAATTTTTTCAGCCAAGAGGAAAGGGGAAGTTAAGAGTTCCAATTAACTGTTTTGTAGATGAAAAAGGATATTTGTACGTGGCTGATGGTGGTCGTTTTGAAATAGTTGTGTTTGATGAAAAAGGAAATTTTGTGAAAAGTTTCGGAGAGAAAGAAAAATTTAAACCAAGCGATGTTGTTGTTTATAAAAATAAGATTTACGTTGCAAATATTGTAAATAATAGGATTAACGTATACAGCAACGATTCTGTAAGTAAACTATTATCTACAATCCCTGAAGTTGAACCTGGCTTTCCCGGATTTTTGTGTTCCCCTTCCAATATTGCTATTAAAAATGATAGAATATATGCAGCAGATTTTGGATGTTCAAAAGTGCAAATCTATTCTATGGATGGGTCATTTATCGATTCGGTAGGTTCACAGGGCGATCGTCCCGGTCAATTTGCCAAGGTAAAGGGAGTTGCTGTAGATAATGACTCAAATGTTTTTGCAGTAGATGCAGCCTTTGAGAATGTTCAGGTATTTAATACTAAAGGGCAATTATTAATTGTTTTTGGAGGTCATTTTGAAGGGGATGGAGGTTTAATTATTCCGGCTAAGGTTATTATAGACTATGATAATTTACAATATTTCCAAAAATTTGTTGACCCTAGTTTTGACTTAAAATATTTGATCTTTGTTACCAGCCAATATGGTCCAAATTTGATTAATGTTTATGGGAGGGTTGAGCTGAAGGGGAAGTGATTTTGTTTTGTTCAAAGTTCGATGTTCGAAGTTCGAAGTTCGATGTTCGAAGTTCGAAGTTCGAAGTTGGCGTCATCTCCTTGTGGGAAGCTTTTTCGATATTTCGTGATTTGACCTGTCAATGCCTGAAATAGGTTGACCGTTTTAGACACCTAAAAACGGATTAAA
>CAYHCU010000058.1:0-13360 GCA_964355035.1 uncultured Flavobacteriales bacterium
GCCCTGCTAAAACTCAATTCGTAAATCATCTATGTAAACCAACTTATTTGTTGGATTATAGACATAGATTTTAAGAACTGTTGAATCATAAAAATCTTTAGGCAGGTCGTAGTTGAATTTAACTTCATCCCACTTATTTATTTTGCCAGAGAAATCTTTTAGCGGAAAGGTCGTCAATCTATAGTCTACACGGCCACCGGAAAGTTCAAAAGCAATTTTTATATCTGGGCTAATTTCGTTTTGAAATTTTTGAAAACTGACGAAAATATTTTTCAAAGAATCGGGAAGATTTCGTATTTCGTATTCAAATGTTAGACTATAGTCTTGCTTTTGCCCACATCTCGACGACTTCGCTCCTGAGAAATATTTTTCAGTAGTGAGGGTTTGCATCTGACTCCAAATTGTTTTTCCTTCGCAATCATTAAAAAAAGTTGTGGGTTTTTTAGAGTTGGAAGAGACATCAATAAAATCATTTGGGTAAAATTGTCTCAATGCACGAGCAACATTTTTAGCAATTAACTTCCTTCCATACTCGGAATAATGTTCTGTAGTCCAGTTTTGGTCAATAAATTCATCATTTTGCACTATCGATAAATTGTCGACAAGGATAACATTGTTTTTATTGTAACGTTTTACAAGCAAGTCGTGATTTTTTTTGATAAGAGAAATAAGTTCCTCTCCTACCAAAGATTCTGCTTTGTCAACATTTTCTGCCATTAGATTTAAAACCAAATTCCAATTCCGCTCATGAGCAAGAGCAACAATCTTGTCGAAATCTTTTATCCGCGGGTTTGTAAGAGTGTCAATTTGGAAAGCGTAAGTTTTTATGTAATGACAAGCTAGTTCAGTTTGTGGAGTATTTATTGAACCATTAGGATTTCTTATACCCGTTACAGATTTTCCAAAATCCCAATCTGTAATATTGCTATATTGAAACGGTTTATCAAACATCAATTTTTCTTCTGTCCAACTCTTTTTAACGAGCAAGTCGCGTTCAGCATCCGATTTGATATCATAGCCTTTGAAGGAAAGTAGTAGTCTGTTAAAGAGCGGAGGGTATTTGTTTATCAGCACTAAACTTTTCTGCAATGGTGTTTCAAGATTAGAGTTTATCCACCCGGCATCGAAAGATCTTAGATTTAAAGTAACAATCACTGTTTTGACGGTGGAGGATTTCGGAATGTTCCGCAAAAAGGCATAATAAATTCCGGCGTGACTTGCTTCCTTGTTGATGTTAAACAATTTTCTCGATGGATAATAATCACTTATCAGCTCACTAATTGACCTTTTGTCAAGGTCATCGTCACGAAATGTAGTGTTGGAAGATTCTCCAAGATAAACAATTTCGCTTTTTTCATTAATTGCTTTACGAATACTATTAATGATAGGAGAATGTTTTTGCAAGTCATTTTCATAAAAGAAGGAGACATAAATAAAATTGATGCCAATAAAAACTCCGGCAAGCAAAAGAAATTTGAGAATAAGTAGTTTATATTTTTCCATGTCCTAGAATTGAAAATAGATGAATGGAAAATTATTGACACTTGCAAAAGCGATGATCATGAGAATCAACAAAGAATATACCGACCATCTGGTAACCACATTTTTTGTGTTCATCCATCGGTCAAAACGAGTGTTAAAGAGAAATGTGTCGAGTAGAATAAACATTGCAAGCAGTAACCATGTTTTAAACTCAACATTAAAACTATCGGCAAGGTGAATATTTTTGTAGATAGCTTTTAACACCAGTTTTGCTTGATGCATATCGGATGCTCGGAAAAGTATCCATATAAAGCTGACTACAATAAATGTTTTAACCACATTGAAGCCATCTGTGATCTTGGCTATTGTTTTATTATCTGAGCGTTTCAGTTTCAATACTCGGAGAATCAGCGTTTCAATTATATATGCAAAACCGTGCGCAAAACCCCAGAGTACGAATGTCCAATTTGCGCCGTGCCACAATCCACTTAGCACGAAAATGATCATGATGTTGATCATCCAGCGCTTTAGTTTTACGCGATTGCCGCCTAATGAAAAGTAGACATAATCACGAAACCAACTGGAGAGAGAGATATGCCATCGTTGCCAGAATTCGCCTATACTTTTGGACAAGTATGGATTTTTAAAGTTGTCCATTAAATCATAACCCATTGCTTTTGCACAACCGACTGCAATTGTTGAGTAGCCAAAGAAATCGCAGTAGATTTGGAATGAATAGAAAAACAATCCTTTCAACACGCTGAATGAATTATAGGCCATCGGGTCCTTGTAGATTTGGTCAGCATAAACAGCGATGTTATCGGCAATCACCATTTTAGTGAACAAGCCAAAAAGAATCAGTCGGAGTCCGGCAGCGATATTAGCATATTCAAAGTGTTTTACCTGTCGTAATTGCACAAGTAAATTTTGCGGCCGTTCAATCGGACCGGTAACCAATTGCGGATAGAACATGACATATAGAGAATAGATGCCAAAATGTTTTTCAGCTTTCTGTTTTCCTTTGTACACTTCGATTACATAACTCAAACTTTGGAAGGTATGAAAAGAGAGACCAATAGGCAGAATAAATTTTATGGTATGCTCAGGATAATTAAATCCGAAACGGTGACTCAGAATTAGCATATTCTGGTTGAAGAAATCGAAGTATTTAAAGATAAAGAGAACAAGACAGGTTGAAATTATACTGATGACCAGATAGAGTTTCTTTTTACGAGCGCTTGATTTTTCAATCCAGATGCCAGCAATATAATCGATAATAATAGTTGTGAAGAGAATAAAAATATACTGAGGAATGAAAAACATATAAAAAAAGCAGCTGGCAATTAGCAGATGAAACCAGCGAAATTTATGGGGCAATGCATAAAACAGAAACGTGACAATGGGGAAAAAGAGTAAAAATTCAAAGGAATTGAAGAGCATGCGTCAGACTTGTTTTTTTCGCGGGTGTGGGCAAATGTATTGTTTTTTGTTGGTTATTAAAACGAAGAACATTCAATTTAGCATCGGAAAAGTTCACTCAATTTGAGTCCATATCCGGAACAAAAGAATAAAATTATATATTTGGTAGAAATTCAAACAAGGGATGAAACGAAGAAAATTTGTACTCGGAGCATTGGCTCTTTTCCCATTGAGTCTGATAGCAAAAATAAAAAGCAAAATAGTTATGCGCACAGGAAAAGGATTTAAAGTCGGCTCAGGTGAGGCCCGATTCGGCGAGCATTATAAGATGAAAGGTGTAACGTTAAATACACTCGACATCAAAATTTCAGGAGAAGACACCAATGGCGATTTAGCTGTTTTTGAACAGATCGGTCAAACTCCAAATGGAGGGCCGCCTTTGCATATTCATTTATTTCAGGATGAATGGTTTTATGTGATAGAAGGAGAATATTTATTTCAGGTTGGAGAAGAAAGAAAAGAGTTGAAAGCAGGAGATACGATTTTTCTTCCACGCAATGTTCAGCATGCGTTTTTACAACGTTCAGAAAAGGGAAGAATGATTGTCTCCTATCTTCCTGCCGGGAAAATGGAAGACTTTTTTAAGGTGACAGATAAGTGGACATCACCACCGTCAAAAGAAGAAGTTGCAAGAGTGTTTGAGGAACATGAAATGAAAGTGGTTGGTGCTCCATTGACGGCGGGTTAGTTTTTAATTCTCTTATCAGCAAGACGACGGTCATTCAGTAAGAACCTTGTAGGTCACTAGGCACGACAGCAAAAGAAATCCACAATCCCTACTTAGCTTCCTCCAAGCACCCAATATAATATTTAATTAATTTCTTATTCATTCTCATAACGGCCTTTGGAATCGCATTTTGGTTCAATCTGTTTTTTGATGCTCTGGTATAATATGGGAATGGTTTTTTTAATTGAATAAGTTCGTCACTCATTATTCGCAAGGCGGGAATTTTTGTATCCGTGCCGCCATAATATTTGTTGTGCCTGGCACTACTATTTATGTAGTAAGAAAAATAATGATCAGCAAGATATTTTGCTGTGTCTTGCCGGAGGTTTCCAAATTCTGCCGTTAGGAAATTAATGTTGTTTGGTTTGATAGAAGAATCAGGTTGTAAATTGTCATTCAGAAAAACAACATTGTCTAAGTGTTTCATCCGGACACTATCCGAATAATTGCTATAGAAAAAGTAAACAGGACAAAAAGTAAATTTATTTTTAAAAGCGGCAATAATTTCTTTGTTTAAATTATTTTGTTCCAGCTGCATGTTTTCGGCCAATTCATTTTTACCAATTTCTTTTAGTCCGTTGATAGAATTGTTTTTAGTTTTTAACCGCACCAGCAAAACATTGTTTTTTAATTTTATTATTTGTTCTTGCATGATTTTCTTTTTCAATTTTCGGTAGCTAAGCGTTTGGGGATTATCTTGCGCGAAAAGCAACTGGTTGAAGAAAAGAAAGAGAAATAAAGCAATAATTGGTCGAGAAACCAAAGGCAAGCATTGTAACGTTAGTCTTTTGACAAGGAGCTTAGTAAACAAAAATTCTTTCATGTTAATTATAATATTAACATGAAACTGCAAAACACTTTTCTCATTATGGTCGCGGATAAATAGTTGGAGACTGACTTTGTCGGGCCAAGATAAAAAGATTTCAGATACAGTCAATTTCATCCAAAGGAGACTAAGTTCGAAATCTTCATTAGCAGAAATTATCAATTCGAAAAGATTTGATGATTAGCGAACGACCCATTAAGCTCAATGCATGACATTTCTCATGAATACTCAGAAACTGTTGTCATGAATCAAGTGAAAATCATTTGCTTCTTTTGTAAGACTGACTGCTAATGATAAAAAGCGGAATCATCTGAGTATTAATGCTTTGTTAATATTGAGCGTAATCTTAGTGAAGCTTTTTATTATTCGAATTGAATTTAGTTTGGATCTTTGGCAAAGATAAAAGCGAAATTTACAGTAATTTCAGTGCTATAACATTTAACAAAGCCGGATTTGAAAAAAACAGTCGTTTTTCTTTTTTTGTTTTTTGCCTTTTGGGTGTACTCATTCATTGTGTACACCAAAGGAACAACAGCAAAAGGGTTGGCGATGAATGGAGAAGCGGTTCAGGGAAAATTGTTGTATGAAAAATACAATTGCACGGCTTGTCATCAGATTTATGGTTTGGGTGGATATATTGGTCCGGAGCTGACATCAATGATTTCACAACCCGGCAAAGGTGCTTTGTATGCGAATGCCTTATTGAAAACCGGCACATTACGAATGCCGAATTTTCATTTGAAGGATACTGAGATAAATGAATTAATCGAATACTTTAAATATGTGGATGAAACCACAGCAATGAATAAAAAATAATCAATGAAAGCGAAAAAATCTTGGGCAGAACCCTATAAAATTAAAATGGTCGAGTTGTTGAAAATGACAACGAAGGCAGAAAGACAAAAAGCATTAGACGAAGCAGGTTACAATACATTTTTACTTCGTTCAAAAGATGTGTATATCGATTTACTAACCGACAGCGGTACTTCAGCGATGAGCGATCGTCAATGGGCGGGAATGATGGTCGGTGATGAATCGTATGCAGGAAGTGAAAATTTTTATCACCTGGAAGAGGCCGTTCAAAAATATTATGGTTACAAATATGTTGTTCCGACACATCAAGGTCGAGGAGCGGAGAATATTGTTTCTAAGATCATGATCAAGCCGGGAGATATTGTTCCTGGCAACATGTATTTTACTACAACACGATTGCATCAGGAATTAGCAGGAGGAACGTTCGAAGATATTATCATCGATGAAGCACATGATTCAGAAAGTCTGCATCCTTTCAAAGGCAATGTAGATTTGAAAAAGCTGGAGAAAATCATAAAAAAGCATGGTGCGGATAAAATCCCTTATGTATCTATTGCGACAACAGTAAATATGGCCGGCGGGCAACCTGTCTCTATTCAAAACCTTCGTGACTTGCGGAAGTTGACAGACAAGTATAAGATCAAGATCATTCATGATATGACACGTGTTGCTGAAAACGCATATTTTATTCAGGCGCGTGAGAAAGGTTACAAAGACAAATCAATCCGATCGATCGTAAAAGAAATTTGTTCATACACAGATGGAGCTACAATGAGTGGCAAAAAAGATGCACTCGTAAACATCGGAGGTTTTCTTGCGCTTAATGATAAAGCATTGTATGCAGAAGCAAGCAACATAGTTGTTATTTATGAAGGATTGCACACGTATGGTGGACTTGCAGGAAGAGATATGGAAGCGATGGCAATTGGTATTTCAGAGTCTGTAGATGATAATCACATTCGGGCAAGAGTTGGCCAAGTAGAATATTTAGGACAAAAATTAATTGACGCAAATATTCCGATTGTGCTACCAATTGGCGGACACGGAATATTTTTGGATGCGAAGAGATTTCTCCCACATTTAAAGCAAATACAATTTCCTGCGCAAGCATTAGCTGCAGAAATTTTCCTTGATAGTGGTGTACGGACAATGGAGCGCGGAATAGTTTCCGCAGGAAGAAATAAAGATACCGGTGAAAACTATTGTCCTGAATTAGAATTAGTGAGATTAACAATTCCTCGGAGAGTATATACGCAAGCGCATATGGATGTAGTTGCGGAATCAGTTATTGAAGTGTACAAGAATCGCAAAAAAATCAAGGGCTTGAAATTAACTTATGAGCCAAAGTATTTGCGTTTTTTCCAAGCACGATTTAAAAAAAGCTAATTATGAATTTCAAGACAATCATTGAACCTTTCCGTATTAAAACTGTTGAGCCCATTACGATGAGCACAGTAGAAGAGCGCGAAGAATTTTTAAAGAAAGCACACTTCAATCCGTTTCTGTTAAAATCAGAGCAGGTAATTATTGATTTGTTAACGGATAGCGGAACATCTGCAATGAGTAGCAACCAATGGGCTGCGATGATGCAGGGAGACGAATCGTATGCCGGAGCAAGAAGTTGGGAGCGCTTTGAAAAAGCGGTTCATGATCTGACAGATATGAAATATATTCTCCCAACTCATCAAGGAAGGGCAGCAGAAAGAATTTTGTATAGTCATATTGGTGGCAAAGGAAAATATTTTATCAGCAATACTCACTTCGATACTACAAGAGCAAATATTGAATTTAGCGGAGCAACAGCAATTGATATTCCGGTTGAAGAAGGGAAAGATTACAACTCAGATTATCCGTTCAAAGGAAATCTTGATGTTGTGAAACTTGAAAGCCACATCAAAGAATTTGGAGCCGGGAATGTAGCGGGAGTGATTCTTACTGTAACAAACAATAGTGGTGGCGGGCAACCTGTGAGCATGCAGAATGCGAAAGAGGTAAGTAGTATTTGCAAGAAACACAATGTACTTTTTATTCTTGATTGCTGTCGCATTGCAGAGAACAGTTATTTTATTCATGAACGTGAAAGCGGATTCAAGAATAAAACATTCAGAGAGATCGCTCAGGAAATGTTTTCATTGGCAGATGCAGCGATTATGAGTGCAAAGAAAGACGCTTTGGTAAACATGGGCGGATTTCTGACATTAAGAAGTAAAACACTTGCAGACGCATGTACTCAACTACTAATAATTACTGAAGGATTTGCAACCTATGGCGGATTATCAGGACGCGATATGGAGGCAATTGCAGTTGGTTTGTCAGAAGTTTTCGAACCGGATTATTTGAAGTACAGAATAATCAGCACGCAATATTTGGGTGAAAAAATTCGGAATAAAGGCGTTCCAATTATTTATCCGGTAGGAGGTCATGCTGTTTATGTTGATGCAAAAAAATTGTACGAGCACATTCCTGTAGACCAATATCCGGGACAGGCTTTGGTTTGCGAATTATACCGTATCGGCGGAATTCGCTCCGTAGAGATAGGCTCAGTGATGTTCGGAACATACGATGGAAGCGGAGAGTTGATCGCTGCGCCTATGGAATTAGTCCGACTTGCTATCCCAAGAAGAGTGTATACACAATCGCATATTGATTATGTAGTAGAAGTGTTTGATGAGATTCTTCGCACGAAAAATTCGGTTAAAGGTTTGCGTATTATACAAGAGCCTAAATTTTTGAGACACTTTACTTCGCATTTTGAAAGAATATAATTCAGGTGTTTGGTTGAAGCAGATATTGTATTGAATAAGTAATAAATGTATTTTTCGCCAATGGATAACAAACGTGTTTCTCTTTTATTTTTGAGCGCAGGATTAGTGTGCCTTATTGTAGGAGTTTTTTTTGGATTGATAGGAGGGTTGCAATATGTGCTGCCTGATTTTTTCAGAGAATATCTGTCGTTTGAGAAGACACGACCGCTCCATGTATCGCTTGTTGTAACATGGATATTCACCGGAGCAGTAGGCGGAATTTATTATTATTTGCCGACACTATATCACCACAAACTATATTCGGTTCGCTTAGCTTATTTCCATTTCATTTTATTTATACTTACAGGAATTGCAATTCTTGTATGTTATTTCACAGGAAATTTTGGAGGAAGAGAGTATTTGGAATTCCCTCCGATACTTGCATTGCCAATGATAGCAACGTGGATATTATTCATGATAAATTTTGTCATGACGATAAATAAAAAGATCAAGGATTGGCCTGTTTATATGTGGATGTGGACAACAGGACTAATATTTTTCCTTATAACTTTCGGTGAAGCGTATTTATGGACATTGCCATACTTCCATGATAATATCATTCGTGATGTAACAATACAATGGAAAGCCAATGGCTCTATGGTTGGCTCATGGAACATGCTTGTTTACGGAACAGGTTTTTATGTTATGGAGCAGATTAGTGGAGATAAAAAGACGGCAACTTCACCGACGGTGTACTTTTTTTATTTTTTAGGGTTAACGAATCTTATGTTTAACTGGGGTCATCATACATATATTGTTCCTGCCGCACCTTGGATAAAAAATGTGGCTTACATAATAAGCATGACAGAACTTTTGATTCTAGGAAATATTATCTGGTACTGGCGGAAATCAATCAGTGCAGCAAAGAAAAATTTCCATAAGCTTCCGTATTTGTTTCTTGCTGCCGCAGACATTTGGATTTTTCTGAATCTTTTACTTGCTATTCTTATATCAATTCCCGCTATCAACCTATATACTCACGGTACGCATATTACAGTAGCACATGCAATGGGATCAACAATTGGTATAAACACAATGATACTTTTTTCTTCACTCTACTTTATTTTCGAGAAGCATAATTTTACAGTCAACAGAAAGCAATTTAAAATCGGTTTCTGGATGGTTAATATTTCTTTGTTAATTTTTTGGGCCACATTAATTACCGCAGGAATTACAAAAGCAGTTGAAACAAACAGAGGAACAGTGTTTCAAACAATGATGGAAAGACTTTCGCCATTATTTAACGTGATTAACACATCAGGCCTTGGAATATTCATTGGTGTCTTATTAATTTCTTTTCCATTACTTTTCAATTTTGCCAAAAAATATTTATCAACAGGAAAAATGTTATTTAAAAAAGAAATTTTATGATTCATCTCATCTTTTGAACGGCTGGAGTTGTTGAACATTACAGCCCATTCCACAACCTATGAAATCAGCTTTACCCACAGAAAAAAAGAAAAAAACGGCTAAAACAGGCTTAAAATTTTCCCGGTATTTTACAGAGAGCAATCTGAGCCCCTTTGATCAATTTATATATGAAAAGCGATCAAGCATAATTCGGAATCCGAGCGGAGATGTCGTTTTTGAGATGAAAGACGTAGAAGTACCTATAACATGGTCACAAGTAGCTACGGATATTTTAGCGCAAAAATACTTCCGAAAAACAGGCGTTCCCCAAGGCGATGGAAGTACCGGAAGGGAAACATCCATTAAACAAGTCGTTCATCGTATGGCCGAATGTTGGATGGAATGGGGTGTGAAATATAATTATTTTGCAAGTCCTCAGGATGCGCAGGTTTTTTACGACGAAATTGTTTTCATGCTAATCGCACAATATGCAGCGCCGAATTCACCACAATGGTTTAATACAGGATTGTTTTCAGCTTACGGAATAAAAGGAAGTAGTCAGGGCCACTGGTATGTTGATCATGAAACAGAAAAAATGCATGAATCAAAATCTGCTTATGAGCGGCCACAACCTCATGCATGTTTTATACTTTCTGTGAACGATGATCTAGTAAATCCGGGAGGAATAATGGATCTCTGGACACGTGAGGCCAGAATATTTAAATATGGCAGTGGAGTAGGAACAAATTTTTCATCTCTGCGCGGAGAACGCGAACAACTTGCAGGTGGAGGATATTCTTCAGGGCTCATGTCGTTTTTGAAAATCGGTGATCGCGCAGCAGGAGCAATTAAGTCGGGTGGTACAACACGCAGAGCAGCAAAGATGGTGTGTCTCGATTTAGATCATCCGGAAATAGAAGAATTTGTTAACTGGAAATTAGAAGAAGAGAAAAAAGTTGCTGCTTTAATCGCTGCAGGATATTCATCCGATTACGAAGGCGAAGCATATAAAACAGTTTCAGGGCAGAATTCTAATAATTCTGTTCGCATTCCGAATACATTTTTTAAATCGTTAGCGGAAAATGGGAATTGGAATTTATTGGCACGTACCGATGGAAGTGTGATGAAATCTATTCCTGCAAAAAAATTGTGGGACGAAATTGCACATGCCGCATGGAGTTGTGCAGATCCCGGAGTTCAATTTGACACTACTATTAATGAATGGCATACTTGTCCGGAAGGTGGAAAGATTCGTGCATCGAATCCTTGTAGCGAATACATGTTTTTAGATAATACAGCGTGCAACCTGGCATCATTAAATTTAAAAAAGTTTATTGACGAAGATACATTACAATTCAATGTAAATTCATTTCAACATGGATGCAGACTGTGGACAGTAGTTCTTGAAATTTCAATTTTGATGGCGCAATTTCCTTCGAAAGAAGTTGCACAGTTAACATATGATTACCGCACATTAGGATTAGGGTATGCAAATCTTGGATCCTTGCTGATGATTTCCGGAATTCCTTATGACAGTGAAAAAGCGCGTGCGATTTCTGCATCGATTACAGCGATCATGTCGGGAACAGCCTATAAAACTTCTGCTGAAATGGCAAAAGAGTTAGGCACGTTTAATCAATATGATAAAAACCGGACACACATGTTACGTGTTGTTCGCAATCATCGTTATGCTGCTTATCATGCTGACGATGCTTTTGAAAATCTCGAGATCAAACCAAAAGGCATCGATGCAAAAAATTGTCCGGATTATTTATTGAGAGCAGCATGTGAATCGTGGGATGATGCACTTAAATTTGGCGAGCAATATGGTTTCAGAAATGCTCAAGTAAGTGCAATTGCGCCAACGGGAACAATAGGTTTATTGATGGATTGTGATACTACAGGAGTTGAACCTGATTTTGCGCTTGTAAAATTCAAGAAGTTATCAGGCGGCGGATATTTCAGAATTGTAAATGAAAGTATTCCTGCAGCATTGAAAAGTCTTGGTTACACAAAGCATGCGATAAAAGCAATCATTGAGTATGTAAATGGTAAAGCAAGTTTCCACGGCGCGCCATATGTAAATCATGAAACACTTTCTGCCAAAGGTTTTTTGAAAGAAGAAATAGAAAAATTAAATCATGCATCAGCATCAGCATTTGATATTGCTTATATCTTTAATGTTTGGACGGTAGGTGAAGAATGTTTGAAGCGTTTAGGCTTCAAGAAAAATCAGTATGGAAGTTTTGATTTTAATTTACTGAAAGAGTTAGGATTTACAGAAGACCAGATCGAAGAAGCAAATAAGTATGTTTGTGGAACGATGACAGTTGAAGGAGCGCCATTATTGAAAGAAGAACATCTTCCTGTATTTGATTGTGCAAATAAATGCGGTAAAGAAGGTGTTCGATTTATTCAACCTACAGGGCATATTCGAATGATGGCAGCGGTACAGCCATTTATTTCGGGAGCAATTTCTAAGACAATTAACCTTCCGCACGAATCAACAGAAAAAGAAGTAGAAGATTGTTACATGGTAGGTTGGGAAGCAGGATTAAAAGCAGTAGCAATCTATCGTGATGGCAGTAAACTTTCACAACCGTTGTCATCAAAGAGTGAAAAGAAAGCAGATACAACAAAGATTATTGAAACAGTTGCAGAGATTGACAGAGACAAACTGACAGCAGATGATGTACTCGATGCAGCACGTCGGATTATTCATCAATCATCTGATACAAAATTCAAGAGACAACTTTCCAATATTGTTCACCGCAAAAGACTTCCGGAGAAACGTGGAGGGTTTACACAAAAAGCAAGAATTGGTGGTAATACAATTTTTGTACGAACAGGCGAATATGGCGATGGAACACTAGGAGAGATTTTCATTGACATGCATAAAGAAGGAGCTTCGTTCCGGTCATTACTAAATTGCTTTGCTATATCTATATCTATTGGTTTGCAATATGGCGTACCACTTGATGAGTTCGTTGAGAAATTTATTTTCACCAGATTTGAACCTTCAGGAATGGTAGATCATGCTAATATCCGAAATTCAACTTCTGTAGTTGATTACATTTTCCGCTTACTTGCATTAGAGTATTTAGGAAGAGAAGATTTGGTACAAATTAAGCCATCCGAGAATATTGACAAAACAATTCCTGCTACTATAAAACAAAAATCACCTATATCGAGTGAAGAATTGAAACCGGAATTGCAAGGCGATCAGACGCAGCATTATTTGAGCAGCATGATGGGCGATGCACCGTTGTGTAGCACATGTGGGCACATCACCATTCGTAGTGGCTCATGTTACAAGTGCTTGAATTGCGGTACGAGTGTAGGATGTAGTTAAATTTAACCAACGATGATTTGCACTACCGGTTATTGCCGTCACTTAAAAGTGACGGCAATAGCGGATAAAGTTGACTTTACGTTCACCGCAAATGCAGAAAGCATCTCGTCGCCTTACGCACACACCTCCCTCTTAAAAGCGCGACCAATGTGTCATCTCTTAGAGAACTCGTCGGTCTCTAAGAACGACGGCTTGCCGAAACAAATTTGCGGTTGCGCTTAATCAGAAATCATTAATTTATTATAGCGGAATTTGGAGAATCCGAAATTCAAAACCACCTTTATTGTGGATTGGGCCAATTCCAAATTCCGAAATCATTTGTAGCTGAGGATTGGCGTAATCCAAAATCCCACATCAGAAATCCGAAACCATTTTTTCAACTGCTGTTCCTAGAGAGCGACGAGTTCTCTGCGAGATGACACGCATGTGTTTCTATAGGGGAGGGAGTGGAGGTAAAGCGACGAGATTCCTACGGAATTAGCGACACCCTTATTCAGATACCATAGGGAAAAAAGTTGACAGCATGT
>CAYHCU010000059.1:0-13200 GCA_964355035.1 uncultured Flavobacteriales bacterium
TTTGAACATCGACGGAGTTTCTTACAAAGCAATCATGAAAGACATTCAATTTCATGCAGTGACTGACAGAATCAACCACATCGATTTCTTAGAACTAGATGAAAAGAAAAAAATCACAGTTGAAATTCCTGTGATCATTATTGGAAAATCAGTAGATGTACGTGCAGGTGGTCAGCTAGTAACAAAATCACGTCGTTTAAAAGTTTCTGCACTTCCAAAGGATCTTCCGGATTCTATCGATGTAAATATCGAAGCAATGAATATCGGAGATGATATTCGTGTTCGTGACATCAAATTAAAAGGTGTAGAAATCCTGAACGGACCAAACAACGTAATTACTGCCGTGAAGATTACACGTGCTGTTGTTGCTGCTACTCCGGATGTAAAAGCTCCGGCTGCTGCCGCTGCTGCTCCGGCTGCTGCTGCGAAAAAATAATTAACGCATTTGAATTAAAGAAGCCTGTGACGGAAGTTGCAGGCTTTTTTCGTGATTCGATGTTCGTTTTTCGAAATTCGTACATCGTAAACGGAATGCATTTTGATTAAAATTTGTAATTTCGCGTCCCGTAGCACGAACCACGAACCACGAACCACGAATAACGAATAACGAATAACGAATAACCAACAATGAGCAAATACCTCATCGCCGGCTTAGGCAACATCGGAACCGAATATGAATTCACCCGACACAATATCGGTTTTGAAGTGGCGAATGCTTTAGCTAAATCGTTGGTAAAAGACGGCAAAACAACAGAACGACTTTTCGCTTCAGACAAACTTGCGACAGTTCATTATACAAAATTTAAGGGACATCAAATAGTAATCATAAAGCCGACTACTTACATGAATTTAAGTGGTAAAGCAATTAATTATTGGTTACAGGCCGAAAAAATTCCGCTTGAAAATCTTCTTGTTGTGGCTGACGATCTAGCTCTTCCGTTTGGGACTTTGAGAATGAAGAAAAAAGGCAGCGATGGAGGACATAATGGCTTATCAGATATTGCTCAAATATTAAATACAACTGATTACAATCGACTACGATTTGGAGTTGGCAGTGATTTTCAAAAGGGGAAGCAAGTTGATTATGTATTAGGGAAATGGGATACTGAAGAGCAAAAAACTCTATTTGAGAGAATCGATATATCAGTAGAAATAGTAAAAAGTTTTATTGGAATTGGTGTCGACCGGACGATGTCGCAATACAATAACAAGTAGTTCGTTTTTCGTAATTCGTTTTTCGGAGTCATTATTAAAAATTGGGGGCACTTGAAAGAAAAAGATATTAAGTAAACTGATTTCAATTGAAAATGAATGTAAATTTATTTGGAGACAGCTAACGGAATCTAGTTTTTCCTACTATCTACTATCCTACTATCTACTAATAGATGAGAGCGCAACTTAGTTCACTCCCCGGAAAATGAATGTGGTCCTATTTACCACTTACCACTTACCACTTACCACTTACCACTTACCACTTTTTACTTTTTACTTTCTACTTTTTACCCCCCCGTTCAACCCCTATTTTCCCCCATTCAGCAAGTACTAATTTGCAGGAAAGTACCAATGTCATATCATTGTAAAGAAGAATAATAAGGGATACCTTTAGAACAATGAAAAAGAGAGAGCAAATTCATGATTACATTTTGCATGCCTTTAGCGTTAGGTTTATGTTCCTTTCCCTGCTTTTTATTTTCACCTATGCTGATAGTACCCAAGCACAAACCTTACTCAACGGAAGTTTCGAAACTCATACTGCTCTTACAGATCAAATCAACCTAACCAATGCAGCCTTTAATTTGATGGTAGGTAATACTGTTGGATTTGGATCATATGGTGATTTGGACCTAATTACTACTTCAACCTATTGCGGAGGTCCCCCAAATGGAAATTGGTATGTTGGATTAACCGGTTCAGGAACGGATGCTTTCTCTATGAAATTATCCACTCCAATCACTGCGGGAGCATCGTATACACTTAAATTTGCTGACCACGGTTGTGGAGCTCCGTATTCTATTGGCCCATGTGCTGTTCAGGTAGGCGTTTCTACACTAAATAATGTATTCGGAACAATTGTCTACACTGCACCATTACCCATCTCAGGTGTATGGACGCAACGTACAGCAGTTTTTGTTGCTCCGGTTAGCGCTCAATATATTACTGTTCAATTAACAGGCGGGGCTTTATCTAATTGGACACAAGTTGACAATTTTATAATCACCCAAGCACCCCTACCAGTTGAACTGCTTTCATTCACCGGCACTTTTTTAAATGATGATGTACTATTAAATTGGGCTACAGCTTCTGAAACGAACAACGATCATTTTGAGATTGAACGATCAACGGATGGTGAAACCTTTAAACAAATAGGAACCGTCAATGGCTCAGGAACAACATCAATAAAACAAGAATACTCGTTCGCTGATAAACAAGCACCACAATATTTACTTTATTACCGACTAAAACAAATTGATTTTGATGGAGCATATCAAATTAGCAAAACCATAGCATTAGCTCATAAAACATCGAATCGGATTTTGATTTATTGCAATAACAGTTCCGAAGGAATGGTTGATGTTCATATTTCAGGGGCACAAGAAAATGATGAAATAAGTATTTCAATTATAGACATCAACGGGAAAAGTTTTCATTCGTCGAAATTTCTTTTTGAATCGGATCAAAAAATTTCTATCCCTTATCCTTCTCCCGGAACATATTTTATAAGATTACTCACGGGAACAGATGTGGTACAAAAAAAGTTTGTTGCGCTACGCTAATTGTAGGATTTCAAGAATCACACTATAAACGTTAAGTCTTATCCTTTTTTAACAAAAAAACAGCCCAAAAGGCCATTTTCACAACATTTTTTACTGTTTACAGACAACTTTGGAGGGGAAATTCTTGTATTGTATCACCCTTTTTATATACCTTTGAACGAAGTTAAAAACAAAAATAAATGAAAAAAATCTTTACCCTACTTGCATTAATTATTTCCACTCTTGCATCGACTGCACAGATTTGCGAGAATTTCAATGCTTATGATACAACAACAGCCAGCGCAAATTACAACGGATTTACTCTGACTTATTTTGTTGTAGGAAGTTACTACACTTCAACACAAAGTTCGGGACCAAGTGGTCCGAATTCGTATAAATTTGGACGTGACTCTTGTTCAATGATTACTCCGGATCTTACCGGTTATGACAGTATCAGTTTCTGGATGAAAGGAAATGCGACTACCGGTGGAACAATGGCACTTAGTCGATTATATCTTTCTGAATCAGCTGATGGTATAACATACACTCCAAAAGTAACTATTACTCCAGTTGCAGCTTTAGCAGAAACAAAATCATTTTATTTAACACAAGGAACAAAATATGTTATGTTCTACTATGACAAAGATTCAGGAAACGTAGCGTTTGATGATTTCTGCGCCAGTGTAAGTTCTGTTGGAATTAAAGAAATCTCTGCAGGTTCTTTTACAGCTTATCCAAATCCTTCAAGCGGCATAGTTAATCTAACAATGAGCACTCCTAAGAATGCGCAAGTGATCATCACTGACGTATTAGGAAATGAATTAAGTCGGTATGCTATTAAAGCTTCTGAAATAAATCCTTCAATTAACCTAAGCGATTACAAAGACGGTATCTATTTCATCAAATTGAAATCAGATAGTGGTGAATCTTCTAAGAGAATTGTTCTTAAGAAATAATCAACAATAATATATAATAAGAGACCCGGGTAGATCACTCGGGTTTTTTTATACTCAATATATTTGAACTTAAAATAAAAAGGAATGGGCACCACCGCAAAAAGAGCTATGGCTGTAGTTGTAGGATTATTATCCTCAATGATAGCATTAGCATTAGCATTGCTTGAGTTCTTGAATTCTAAAGTCTTTCCATTTCCTGAAGATATCAATCCGAAAGATCCCATTGCAATAATAGCTGCAATAGCAGCAATGCCTTTGGCAGCAAAGGTTTTGCAATTGATAAACTATTTCATCTCTGCAATAATTGGTGGACTTGTTGCAACAAAGATCATCAACACAGAAAGCAGAAATCCTGCGCTTATCATTGGTTCTAAATTGATTTTCCTAGGATTAGTAAACCGTGCCACTCTTGGCAAACTAATATGGATGGCTGTTTGTTCGATTTTGGTGTATTTACCGGGAGCGTATCTGGGATATAGGCTATTGGCGAGAAATTCGTGAATAGAATAATTCTACCATTTTTGTATTATGCCTATATTTTTCATTTCTTTACTAAACTGATTTTCTCCGTTATAATAACAGCTCATGGTCTGCAAAAAAATATTTATTTTTTTATTGCCTATTATTTTTGTTCATCAACTTCTAGCTCAGAATTCATTTGAGAAAAATTTCGGTGGATCAACTTATGACGAACGAGGAATTGATTGCTTACAAACATACGACGGTGGATATATTTTACTTGGAATCGACAATAGAGATAATACTGGATATGGATATCTTATTCTTTCAAAAACAGATTCACTTGGAAACCTGATTTGGAGTAAAGATTTTTCAGACTACAGCCTTTATCAGACATGGCCAACATCACTTAAAGTAACTTCTGATAGCGGATATATAATTACAGGAGGGTCCTGGAATTCCGGTGGAAGTGTAAGCGCTTTTGACGTTTTCCTTTTAAAGACCGACAAAGACGGAAATGAGCAATGGGCTGCTACCTATGATAGCATTCAAAGCAATCCTCAGTTTGGAATTTATCATGAATCAGGAAATGAAATCATAGTTGCTTCTGACGGAGGTTTCGTAATAACAGGTGGCGCCGGAAATAAAGAACTGATACTTCTTAAAACAGACGCTTTTGGTATATTACAATGGGTGGCTAAAGACACTGGGCAATCCAGTGCACAGGGCGAATCAATTATCGCAGCGGAAAATAATTCTTATTTGATTTCCGGAAGTACAACATCAGGTTTCTGGAATACGCCACAAGCATACCTGGCTAAATTTGACAACAATGGAAATAAGATCTGGGGCAGATCCTTCGGATGGCCTCAGAGTAATTATGCAATAGGTTATTCTGTTAGAATCGGTGATGACGGAAATTATGCGTTAGCAGGAATCGGTTCATATACCGGAAGCCAAAACGGTGAAATGCTCTTGATTAAAACTGACACTGCCGGAAATTTTATTTGGGAAAAAACTTTTCCAAATGCAACATACAGCGCAGCTTGTGAACTTGAAATAACTTCTCTCAATGGATTTGTTTTAACAGGCAACTCTTTTGATCAGTCCGGCGCTGGTTACAATGTTTATGTTGTCAAAGCCGATTCCACTGGAACACTTCAATGGGGTTATAATTATTCTGGAGCATATTCAAATTCTATTGAGCAAACAAATGACAATGGATACATTGTTGCTGGGCAAAAAAACAATGACGAATATCTTCTAAAAATAAACGAAAACGGAATTTTACTTTCAACTAACGAAATTGGCAAGATTGAATATAAAATTTCAGTTTATCCGAATCCATCTTCTGCTTCAGTTAAATTATTTTTCAGCACCTATACATCAATAACATTTAACTTATACATATATAATTCTCTAGGAAGAAGGACCAGTTCCATTGCGAATCAGAAATCGAATGAAAATATTATTCTTGAAAAAGAATTTTTTTCTAAAGGAGTAAACTACATCAGATTTATTTCAGAAAGTTTTTCAGTGAGTGCAAAAATTATTATTGAATAGTATTGCTTCCAAATAAATAATTTATAACACACCTCTAAAAACAAACCATGAAAAACAAATTATTAATTTTATTTGCATTGATTGTCAACCTGAATTCATTTGCGTAGACAAATGAACAACGTATTCAAATTAAATCCAAAACCAATAGAACTGCGTTAGCATCACTTTCGGGAGAGTTAAGAGCGATTGCCGAACAAAAAAGAATAGTTGCTGAACAATGGGCAGTTGCACACAACTATCCTATATCAGGAACTAAAATTAATGGACAGGATTTTTTTGTTTATGATTATGATTTTGTTGAAGGATTAAAATACTATGGAACAAATAATTTAAATGCATCCAAAACCATTTCAAGTAACAGGTTATGGGTTGGAAATTCTTCCGGATTAAATTTAGGTGGATTTCAAATTACTATTTCAATGTGGGACGGTGGTTTGGTGTGTGGTAACCATCCCGAATATGCCGGACGTGCTCTCCAAGGAATATATGAAACTCCATCAACCACAGTTAGCACTCATGCCACCCATGTAGCTGGAACAATGATCGCTACAGGTATAGATGGTAATTCAATAGGAATGGCTCCCTCTGCTAATCTAAATTACTATACGATGCAGGGCTATGCAGGCGAACTTTCGCTTGAAGCTGCTGATGGATTATTACTTTCAAATCATTCTTGGAACAATATTTATCAGCCATGGATTGATTTTGGCGGCGGATCATTCGGATGGAATTTATGGGTGAATTATGCAGAGAACCCATACTATGGCCTCTACACTATTTACTCCAAGAATGAAGACCTTATTGCAAATAATGCACCCTATCATTTGATTGTTAGATCAGCAGGTAATGAACGTGGATACGGACCTACTATAGGTGCCACACATTCACATCTTGTATCGGGCATTTGGACCCCCGGATTTTAAGATTATCATACAAAAATAGGGGGCCAATTTGGATATGATTGTTTACCCGAACACGCAACTTCAAAAAATAATCTTGTAGTAGGTGCTGTGGAAGATGTTCCAAATAGTTATGTAACGGCTACTGGTGTAGTTCTTATACCTGAAAGTTCCACAGGGCCTACAGATGATGGAAGAATTAAACCAGACATTGTCGCAAATGGTGCTGGAGTTTATTCAACTTACAATATTAATAACAATTGTGCAATATCAAATTTAACCTATGGCACTTATAATGGAACTTCACAAGCAGCCGCAAGTGTGACGGGATCATGTGCATTACTACAAGATCACTACACACGTACACATGGCGGAAATTTTATGCTTGCATCAACTTTGAAAGCATTATTAATTGAAACAGCAGATGAATCCGGATTAAATCCCGGACCCGATTATCAATTTGGATGGGGGTTAATGAATACACAAAAGGCAGCTGAATTAATTTCAGTTGATAAAAATCAAACAAATAGGATTCAGGAATTGTCTATTTCTAACGGACAAACAATTGATTTTGCAGTTAACCTTGCAACTTCCAACAATTGTTATTTGAGCGCAACTATTGCATGGAATGATCCGGCTGGAACGCCGCCAGCATTGGATGTAGATCCTTCAGCACTTATGCTTGTTAATGATCTTGATATGCGAATTATCGATCCTTCAAATGGAATACACTATCCATGGGCTCTAGCACCAACTATTCCCGGTCTTCCTGCCGCACAATACGCAGATAATTTCCGCGACAATGTTGAACAAGTGAGGATTTTTAATGCTCCTCCCGGTAATTATATAGTACGTCTCACACACAAGGGAACATTAGCTGCGCCGCAGGATTTTTCACTAATAACAAACTCTACACCTGATATTGATCTTTATGTTAAAGATCAACCCGAAGATGTCGGAGTTGAGCCCAATCCAATCAATGGACCGATGTGGGTAAGTGAAGATATTTGGGTAAGAAATCAAAATGATGGATTAACTAATCAGTTTCATCAGAATCCTGAATACCATTCGACAAGTACCATAAACGATTACGTATATGTCAGAGTAAGAAACAAAGGGTGCACAGCTTCGCTTGGCACAGAGAAATTAAAATTGTATTGGTCAAAAGCGGGAACTGCAATGTCATGGCAAGCATATTGGACAGGTAATCTTTATAGCGGCTGCAGTTCTTGTACGCCACCTTTTCCAACAACTAACCCTGAAGTAGGAAATTTCATCTCAGAAGAAACTATTCCAATAATTCCTTCCGGTGGAGAAACTATAGTACGTTTCGACTGGCATGTTCCAAATCCCGATGATTACTGTACATGCAATCCGGAACCATGGCATTTTTGTTTATTAAGTAGAATTGATGCAACAAATGATCCAATGACATTTACAGAAGGTACATTTATGTACGATAATGCAAAAAATAACAATAACATTGCATGGAAAAATATCACAATTGTGGATCTTGTAAGCTCTTCTGCTTCGAACGGAGAATGCTTTAGTGACAGAGTTGTTGGTGGAACTATAGCAGTCGGAAACCCATATGAAACAGGTTCTGATGTATATGATCTCGAGTTTACATTAGATCCCCAAAATAAAGGTGTTCCACTTAACGAGCAAGCTGAAATAAAAATTACTCTCGATGAAATGTCTTGGAACAAATGGGCAAATGGCGGATTTATTGCAACAAATATTAGCGTGAAACGTGAAGAATGTCGCCAATTAATTGTAACAGGCAATCCGGCTTATCTGAAAAACTTAACTTACGATAATAATCAGCGAAGCACAATGCATGTAAGCTTTAATTTCCTTACTGATAAAGTTGATAACACAATGGAATTTGATTACCATGTTATTCAAAGAATAGCCGGTGAAGCAGGTAAAATTGTTGGCGGTGAATTATACAAAATCCGAAAACCAGTAAGATACCTTTTTACTGCAGATGCGGGCGATAACAAAAAAATATCAAAAAATGAAACGGTGATCTTATCCGCTTCAAATATTGGTGAATCAGCATATTATAATTGGTATAACATTGCAGGCGAATTAATATATTCCGGTCCTAGTCTGACGATATCACCAGATATAACTACTAAATACAAACTTGAAGTTATCGCTCTTTCAGATGGATTTGCAAGCTATGATTCAATGACAGTTGAAATAAAGGATTGTGAAATAATATCTATGTCTCCTAATCCAACTATTTCTCAGGTAACAGTAGAATATAAGACAATTACAGCAAGTTCTGCATACCTTGTTATCACTCAAGTAGGAAGCACTGTAAATAACAATTATATTTTAAATCAGGCACAAATGTCAACAACAATAAATGTCTCAGAATATACTCCCGGAAACTATAATATTGTATTGATTTGTGATGGAGTGATCAAAGATCAGAAAATACTGAGTATACAATAGTCGACAAAATTAAAATTGGTCAAAGGTTAGAATTTTATTACTAACCTTTGACCTAAATATTTTAGCACGCCAACTACAATTTAGCCAACGCGCTCCTCATATCCACCGTCTCCCTAAGAATACCATCAATAGCATCAATAGAGATTCGCTCTTGCAGCATTGAATCACGGTGACGAATAGTAACAGTGTTATCCTCCAGTGTCTGATGATCTACTGTAATACAATAAGGAGTGCCAATGGCATCCTGACGACGATAGCGTTTACCAATAGAATCTTTATCTTCTGAAGCACAGAGATAATCTACTTTCAGCATATTCATGATCTCCTCCGCTTTTTCAGGCAATCCATCCTTTTTCATCAATGGCAATACTGCACATTTGATTGGTGCAAGAAATGCAGGCAAACGAAGTACTACACGTTCAGTACCATCTTCTAATTTTTCTTCTGCAAAACTTTGAGACAAAACAGATAAAAACATTCGATCTAATCCTACAGAAGTTTCTACGACATACGGAATATAATTTTCATTTAACTCCGGATCAAAATACTGGAGTTTCTTTCCTGAAAATTGTTCATGGTTGCGCAAATCAAAATCGGTTCGTGAGTGAATGCCTTCTAATTCTTTGAAGCCGAATGGGAATTCAAATTCTATATCGCAAGCAGCGTTAGCATAATGCGCTAATTTAAGATGATCATGAAACCGATGTTTGTTGCCCGGAAATCCGAGCGACTTATGCCATTTCATTCTTTTATCTTTCCAATGCTCGTACCATTCCATTTCTGTTCCGGGGCGAATGAAAAATTGCATTTCCATTTGTTCAAATTCACGCATACGAAAAATAAATTGTCGTGCAACAATTTCATTACGGAAAGCCTTTCCTGTTTGAGCAATACCGAAGGGCAATTTCATTCTTCCGGTTTTCTGCACATTGAGAAAGTTCACGAAAATTCCTTGTGCCGTTTCCGGACGAAGATAAATTGTGCTAGATTCTTCACTTACTGAACCAAGCTGTGTATTAAACATCAGATTGAATTGGCGGACATCAGTCCAATTACGGGTTCCGCTTATCGGGCAAACAATTTCGAGGTCAACAATAATTTGTTTCACATCTGCAAGATCATTCGCTTCAAGTGCAATTTTGAATCGTGAATTAACAGCATCTATTTTTTGCTGATACTCCAATACTCTGCCATTAGTGGAGCGATAGGTGTCTTCATTGAAAGTCTCCCCAAACCGCTGACGGGCTTTTTCAACTTCCTTGTTGATCTTCCCTTCGATTTTTTCAAGATGTTCTTCAATTAAAACGTCAGCACGATATCTTTTCTTCGAATCACGATTGTCGATCAACGGATCGCTGAAAGCATCGACATGCCCGGAAGCTTTCCATGTTGTTGGATGCATAAAAATCGCTGCATCGATACCAACGATATTTTCATTGAGCTGCACCATTGATTTCCACCAATAGTCGCGAATATTCTTTTTAAGCTCTACACCATTTTGACCATAGTCGTAAACAGCACTTAGTCCGTCGTAAATTTCGCTTGATTGAAAAATGAACCCATACTCTTTGGAATGGGAAATGATGTTTTTAAATAAGTCTTCAGTAGAGGGGGTTGCCATAGGGAGCAAAAGTAGGAAATTTGCCCGAAGAATTGACAGCAAAATTCGTCGATTTCTATCATAAATCGAGCATTTTTGATAGCAGACTGTTTGAGTTCCTGTATGTGGTTTAATAATAGAACCGTCATTTATGCGGTTACAGATTTCAATTAAAATAAAGTCATTTGCCTATTTAGTGATGCTGCCTTTAGAGGTAGTCATGCAGAAGGGGAAAACGAGGGGACTATCTGTATGGCGTCAGCCTTATTTCTTCACCAATTAATTTCTATTTACTTCTATTTACTTCTAAACTGATGTTGGGACAAATTAATTCCATATTTTTCCCCGGGGCAAAATATGTGTCAACGGGTCAGAGATTCAATAGTATTTGTTTTTATGCCATTATTTACTATTTTCTAAGTAAGCAAAAAGAAATTGAATTTTATAAGCTACAACTTAAGCATGAAAAAGAAAATTCCATTAACCATTGCTACATTCGTACTAGTCTTAATGAATAATATTGTAGCACAAGACATCTGGGCAGCAGCAATTAGCTCAACCGGAATGCTATTAGGAAATTATAAAATTACAGAACTACTTTCGGAGGAAATGAAGAACCAATTGAAGAATTTGGATGTGGGGACAAAACTATACTTTGAAGGAATTATCGCGACCTATCCCAACAATGAAACACGTGCTGTTGTGGCACTTTCCTTCATTTTAAATTGATATCGTATCTGAAAAAAAACAGTACTTTTGCCCTATGCTAGTAATCGACAACACCCTTATTACCGACGAAGTACTTGAAAAACATTTTGTATGCGACTTGAATGCCTGCAAAGGTGCTTGTTGCGTGAAAGGTGACTATGGTGCTGCTCTTGAAGACGATGAATTAGAAATGGTGGATAAGGTATATGAGAAAGTAAAACACTACATGACTCCTGCAGGAATTGAAGCAGTAGAAAAACAAGGCAAGTATTTGTTGTATGAAAAGAAAGAATGGGTTACGCCATTAATCAAAGGTAAAGAATGCGCGTATACATTTTTCGATGAAGGCGGAATTGCAAAATGCGCAATTGAAAAAGCATATTACGAAGGCAAAGTGAAATGGAAAAAACCGATTAGTTGTCATCTCTACCCTATTCGTATCACAAAACAAAAGAATGGTTTGGAGGCATTGAACTACGACAAGTGGTCCATTTGCAAAGCAGCATGTAAATTAGGTGACAGCTTAAAAGTTCCTGTTTTTAAATTTCTAAAAGATTCTCTTACCCGAAAATATGGTAAAGAATGGTATAAGCAATTGGAGATTGCAGCTTCGAGGATTGATGAAATCAAGGCTCTGGGAAAAGTGAGTGGTAAGTAGTGAGTGGTAAGTGGTAGTCACTTACTACTCACCAATTACTACTTACTAATTAGTGAGTGGAAAGTAGTGGTCACTTACTACTCACCACTTACTACTTACCAAATTACTCCTTTGTAACTCCCGCCCGAATATACTCGCGATTCAACCTTACGATATGAGAGATTGAAATTTCTTGCGGACATTCTGCTTCGCAGGCGCCTGTGTTAGTACAATTTCCGAAACCTGCTTCGTCGTGCGTTTTTACCATATTGAGTACACGCTCCCGACGCTCAGGATCTCCCTGAGGAAGTAGTGCGAATTGAGAAACTTTTGCTGACATGAAAAGCATAGCTGAAGCGTTTTTACAACTTGCTACACACGCTCCGCAGCCAATACATGCAGCGGCATCGAAAGCTTCATCAGACTTTGATTTTTCTATTAAGATTGTATTTGCATCAGGAGCATTTCCTGTACTTACAGAAATATACCCCCCAGCTTGAATAATTTTTTCTAGTGCTGTTCTATCAACCGCCAGATCTTTAATCACAGGAAAAGCCGCAGCTCTCCAAGGTTCGATTGTGATGGTTTCCCCCTCATTGAAATGACGCATGTGCAATTGACAAGTAGTTGTCGCTCTCATAGGACCATGCGCTCTGCCATTGATATACATACTACACATTCCACAAATTCCCTCACGGCAATCATGATCGAAAGCAACCGGATCTTTATCGGCTCTGATTAATCGATCATTCAAAACGTCAAGCATTTCGAGAAATGACATATGCGTGCTTACGCCAGGCATATCATAAACTTCAAAACGACCGGTAGTTTGAGCGTTTTTTTGTTTCCAGATTTTTAATTTGAGGTTGATTGTCTCCATCGTTTGTAAGTAGTAAGTGGTAAGTGGTGAGTAGTAATTAGTGAGCAAATTGGTGACTCTCTCCCTCTTCCTTGTCTTTATGTAATTGACCATTAACCTTCGCTTTTAGTTTGTTGGTTAGTGATCGGATCATTTTTTTTATTCTGATTAATAAACTCATTACTTCCTCAATTGCTTCAGGCTTGAGAAATTTTAATTCTACTTCTATTAACAATTGAGTCTCTAATTCTGCTGCTGAACCATGTGTAGTATTTAAAAACTGGATATATAATTTTTCAT
>CAYHCU010000060.1:0-13160 GCA_964355035.1 uncultured Flavobacteriales bacterium
GTTCAAAGTTCAAAGTTCAAAGTTCAAAGTTCAAAGTTCAAAGTTCAAAGTTCAGTCATCTATATAAAAAAAATGTTTTGGGTTAAATTCCAAACTAAATACAAACTAAATACACTTTATTCATGAAAATAATTGCTGCCATCTTAAAGTACCGCAACTTTGAACTTTGAACTAAATTAGTAGTCCACATTCACTTGTTCAAAGTAAATAAAGCTATAAGGATGAAACAAGCATAAAAAGTGTACTTTACGCATATGAAAAAATCCGCAAAAAGTACCGATTTCTGGACGAAAGCAATCTGGGGATTTGGCATCATGCTGGTAAGTTCAATGCTTGCAATCTGGATAACAGGATACACTTACATTTACAAAACGCTTATCTATACTTATCCGGATATAGACGATATTAATTTATTTGACACCAGAACTGTCACCGATAGTGCAGGAGAACCGTGGATATTATCATCCACCTACAATCAAGGAAAAATTCCTGTTTCAACAACAGCTGCTTTAGAAGAAAACAAAAGCGTTGCCTATCTCATTATAAAAAATGATTCCATTGTTCATGAACAATATTGGGATCATGCATCCGCGAATACACTTGACAATTCTTTTTCTGTTGCGAAAAGCATTGTTGGAATTTTGACAGGTATTGCAGTTGACGAAGGTCATTTTTCGTTAGACGACTCAGTAGGGAAATATCTACCCCATTTTGCAGAAGGCATGAATGGAAAATTAAAAATTCGTCATTTATTACAAATGAGTTCCGGATTGGATTGGGATGAGTCTTACAATAGTCTTTTTTCAAAAACAACTGAAGCATACTATGGCTCTGATTTAAACCATCAGGTTTTGAAATTAAAAGTCGTGAAAGAACCCGGTACTGTATTCGAATACATGAGTTGTAATACAATGTTACTTTCAATGATCATAAGTCAAACAACCGGTAAAACAATTTCCGACTATGCATCTGAAAAACTTTGGGAGCCAATACATGCAACGCAACCTGCATACTGGTCACTGGACCATAATGACGGTGTAGAAAAAGCATATTGTTGTTTTTATTCATGCGCTCGTGATTTTGCTAAAGTTGGGAAATTGATGCTCGACAGCGGCAGTTGGCATGGCAAACAATTAGTCTCGAAAGATTATATACGTCAAATGCTTTCTCCTAATATGATACCAAATCAGAATGGAGCAAAAACCGATTATTATGGTTACCAATGGTGGTTGATGAATTACAAAGGTCATCCGATTTTTTATGCACGCGGAATACTTGGGCAATACATTGCTGTTGTTCCTGATTTAAAAATCATCATGGTCCGATTAGGACACATTCGTGGAGAAAAGGTTGGGAATCATTATCAGGATATGATGCAATATCTTGATGGTGCTTTTGCTTTGTAAGAATAACATCGTTTATGAAGGACCTTTAAATAACCTGCTTTTATTGGTTGTAAAATGCTTTTGGCAATACGTATTTTTGCTGAATGAATTCTCTAACAGTAATCCAAAATATTTTATTCATCGACATTGAAACGGTTCCACAATATGCAAATCATCGCGAACTACCGGACCGTCAAAAAAAGTTGTGGGATAAAAAATGTGAGCATTTTAAGGAAGATAAAATGCCGTATGAATTTTACGAACGGGCTGGTATCTATTCAGAGTTCGGGAAAATTGTTTGTATCTGTTGCGGATATTTTAACGATCAACAAATATTTGTTGAAGAAGAGTTTTATGGTCACGATGAAAAAGCAATTTTATTAGCCTTTAAAAATCTCATCAACAATAAATTTTATCACAACAATAAGGTCCTTTGCGCACACAATGGAAAAGAATTTGATTTTCCGTTTATCAGTCGACGCATGCTCATTCACAATATTACGCTACCGGCAATGCTGGAAATAGCAGGTAAAAAACCATGGGAAGTAAAACATCTTGACACCATGGAATTGTGGAAATTCGGCGATTATAAGTCGTACACTTCATTGGATTTACTGGCATCCGTCTTCGACATTCCTACTCCAAAAGATGATCTCGATGGCAGTATGGTTGGGGAAACCTATTGGAGAAAAAATGATTTAGAACGAATCGTAAACTACTGCAGGAAAGATGTAAAAACCTTGTGCGAAATTTACATGAAGATTGCGCAAGTAGAGAAAGTCATCTTTCCGTTAGCTCACAAAGAAATTTTATTCTGATTTTGCAGGTAATTAAGTTTTGTTTTCCGATTTTGTTTTCGGTTTGAAAATCTAATAGCAATTCCTATCTAATCATCACCCCAAGCTTATTAATCACAGGTACTACTGTTAAGTTTTCTTCTTTGATACTTTCAGGCAAGAAAATATACTTTTTATCGTACATCTGTTTCTCCAGGAAAAAGCTTACCCAGAATTCATTAGTAAGTCCGAAAAGGTCTTCTAAAATGGGTTCAATTTTGCCATAATCATTGGCGCTAATATCACCAATTAGATGTCGTAAAACACTTGTTTTAACTTCGCGGCCCTCAAATTGACCGTATCCTAAAGAAGAAACCATTGCCCCTGAAATTCCTTGTGAATAAAGGTTGATGATATAAACGTTCCAAACCATCGCCCCTTCCTCCTCTTCACGAACAACAGCTACAATAATATTTTCTACGTTTAACTGTGGAATGTCTTTTAACATATTGCAGCAAATATATGATTTTTAACAAATATAAATCTATTTTTACATCCAATGAGCTCTCCCCTTTTAGACATTAAAAACCTCCAAACTGATTTTACGACAGAAGACGGGAAAATCACAGCAATAAAGGATGTTGGATTTACATTAAATCGAGGAGAAACGATAGGCATTGTAGGTGAATCCGGTTCCGGAAAATCCGTTACTGCTCTTTCTATTATGCGATTGCTTTCAAAAGCCGGTAATGTTTCCCAAGGTGAAATCAATTTTTTCAATGAACAGGGAATCCCTTCCAATTTACTTTCCCTTACTGAAGCAGAGATGCGAAAATATCGCGGCAATGAGATTGCAATGATCTTCCAGGAACCGATGACATCGCTCAATCCTGTTATCTCTTGTGGAAAACAAGTTGCAGAAGCATTAATTCTCCATAAAAAAATATCAAAACAGGAAGCACGTCAAAGAACAATAGCATTATTTGAAAAAGTAAAATTGCCTCGAGCAGAAAAACTTTTTGATTCTTATCCACACCAGATTTCCGGTGGACAAAAACAACGGGTGCTGATAGCAATGGCAATGAGCTGTGATCCCGCAATACTTATTGCTGATGAACCGACAACAGCACTTGATGTTACAGTTCAATCAGCTATCCTTGATCTCCTTCAGCAAATACAACAAGAAAAAAACATGGGAATGCTTTTCATCACCCATGATTTAGGAGTGATCTCAGAAATTGCCAATAGCATTGTGGTGATGTACAAAGGACAAGTTGTTGAAATCGGAACAACAACACAAATTTTCAATGATCCTAAACATCCCTATACAAAAGCTCTACTCGCTTGTCGGCCTCCGCTTCATAAACGCTTGCATCGTCTTCCGACAATAATTGATTTTATGAAAGAAAATAGCGATGGAACATTTACGGAAATTAATAAATCTATCAATGAATCCATCAATCATTTAGAAATAAGCAACGATGAAATAACAAAACATCGCAAACGAATTTTTTCTCAAGAGCCTATCTTGCAGGTAAAAAATCTCCATACCTGGTTTCCAATTCGTAATGGCCTTTTTGGAAAAACAACCGATCATATAAAAGCAGTAAATGATATTAGCTTTGATGTATATCCCGGAGAAACGTTAGGCTTGGTTGGTGAATCCGGTTGCGGAAAAACAACTTTAGGGCGCTCAATCATTCGTCTGATTGAACCAACTTCCGGACAAGTTATTTTCAAGAACAAAGATTTATCGATGCTCGAAGGAAATGAACTTCGAAGAATGCGAAAACACATACAAATAGTTTTTCAGGATCCCTATTCATCCTTGAATCCAAAAATGACAATTGGACAAGCAATTATGGAACCCATGAAGGTTCATCGTCTCCATGATAATGATATCCATCGTCGAAAAAAAGTAATCGACCTTTTAGAGCGGGTGAATATGAATGAAAGTCATTTCAACCGTTACCCTCATGAGTTCAGCGGAGGACAACGACAGCGCATTTGCATTGCAAGGGTGTTGGCATTACAGCCTGAATTTATTATTTGTGATGAATCAGTCTCGGCTTTGGATGTATCGATACAGGCACAGGTGCTAAACCTATTAAATGAATTAAAACGCGATTTCAATTTTACATATATTTTTATTTCGCACGATCTTTCCATTGTTAAATTTATGAGCGACCGAATGATCGTGATGAATCAGGGCCAAATTGAGGAAATCGGTGATCCGGATGAAATTTATACTGCCCCAAAATCTGATTATACGAAACGATTAATTGACGCTATTCCGGGTTCTGTTAGCCACATTCAATCATAATTTTACTATCTTTGAGTCTTCATTATTTCTATGGAATCAACAAAAAAATGGGCTGTGGTCGTACCCATGGCCAATGAAGAACACGATTTCTTGCCTTTCGTTTCTACTCTGCAAGAGGAATTAGATAGCATAAAAAATGGTATCGTTTTTCTTGTTGTAGATAATGTATCAAAAGATCGAACACTTGAACTTTGTCGTAATTTATCAGAAAACGACAAACGCTTTTATACAATTTGGGCACCGGAAAATAGAAATGTAGTAGATGCATATATTCGTGGATATAAAGAAGCTCTAAAAAATTCTGACGCCGAATACATTATTGAAATGGATGCAGGCCTTTCCCACGACCCAAAAGAATTGTCAACTTTTATTCATCACCTTACAGCAGGAGTAGAATGTGTTTATGGCTCTCGATTTATCGAAGGTGGTTCAATGGGTGATTCACCTATAAAACGACAAAGCCTTTCTAAAACGGGAACTACTTTATCAAACTTGTTGCTTGGAACAAAGTTACACGATATGACTTCCGGCTATCAAGGCTTTCATCGTAGCATCGTAGAAAAATTCACATCGCACGAATTAAAATCGAAAGCGCATTTTTATCAAACCGAAATTCGATATCTTCTAAGAAAATATTCTTCGAAAGAAATTCCTATTCATTACAACGCTCCCAGTCCGCGCGTTTCAAAGAAAGCAATTATCAATTCCATAGAAACGCTACTTTATTATTTCTGGCGAAGGATTACTTTTCGCCCAACTTCAATCTGATGAGTACACTAAAAAAAGCCTTGGTCATTACTTCCATTGCTTCACCCAATGAAGTCCTGAAAGCACACGCAAAAGGTGCACAAGAAAACAATGTTGATTTTATTGTAATAGGCGACACTAAATCTCCTGCAAATTTTGAATTAGCGGGATGTCGATTTTTCTCTATTGCTGAACAGGAAGGATTGAATTTCAAATTGGCAAAAATTTTACCTAAACGTCATTATGCGCGAAAGAATCTAGGATATCTTTTAGCAAAAGACAACGATGTAATTATTGAAACCGACGACGATAATTTTCCATACGACACCTTCTGGTTGGAACGCAAACGAGAACTTCCGGCTGAAGTATTTTTGAATTCCGGCTGGGTAAATGTATATGGATATTTTTCGAAAGAAAATATTTGGCCGCGAGGATTTCCATTACATCATTTACAGAATAACGTTGAACATAAAGCAAGTTTGCAGAATATTAATTGTCCGATCCAACAAGGACTGGCTGATGTGAATCCCGATGTTGACGCTGTATATCGCATGACTTTAAAGCTGCCGATTAATTTCGACCAACATAATTCATTGGCCTTAGCAAAAAATTCCTGGTCTCCTTTTAACAGTCAGAATACAACCTGGTTTAAAGAAGCGTTTCCGCTAATGTATCTTCCGTCGTATTGTTCATTTCGCATGACAGATATTTGGAGAAGTTTTATCGCTCAACGAATTGCATGGACATGCGACTGGCCGGTATTGTATCATAACTCAACGGTGTGGCAAGAGCGAAATGATCATAGTCTGATAAAAGATTTTGAAGATGAAATTCCAGGCTATTTACACAATGAAACAATCTGCAGAAAGCTGGAAGAATTAGATCTCGCCTCGGGAGAAAAGAATGTTTTAGCGAATTTAATTCGCTGTTATGAGATGATGACAGAAAATAATTTTATTGGCAAAGAAGAGATGCAGCTGGTGGAAGCTTTTTGTTCAGATATCAAGTAGGCCCAAAAAATAACGCTGCGAGATTTCCCCAACACCCATGACTCCAACACCCATGACCTCTGACCTTTAACCCTTGACCGGTTTTAACTTTTGACTTTTGACTTTAAAAATTGATTTTAAAAATTTTAAATTTACTACCTAGCCCAGATATTATATTTCAATATACACCAAAGTGTACGCACAGCATCCTTCCAACCGATTTTTTTCCCTTCAGCATAGGTACGTCCGTAATATGAAATTCCAACTTCATAAATTCTGACATTCTTAACGCGCGACATTTTTGCTGTTACTTCGGGTTCAAATCCGAAACGATTTTCCTTCAGATCAATTCCTTTAATTATCGGAGCACGAAACATTTTGTAGCATGTTTCCATATCTGTCAAATTTAAATTTGTAAAGATATTTGACAAGCTTGTTAAAAATTTATTTCCGATAGAATGCCAGAAGAAAAGTATACGGTGAGGTCTGCCGCCCATAAAACGCGAACCATAGACAACATCAGCAAAGCCATTTAATATAGGAGCTAGTAATACATTAAATTCCTGCGGATCATATTCCAAATCGGCATCCTGAACAATAATACAATCACCGGTAGCAGATTGAATTCCGGTACGAATAGCGGCACCCTTTCCTTTATTCACATCATGATTCAAATAAAGAATATTTGCGTATGTGTGTAAAGAAATAAAATCCTTCACTGCCGATTGAGTATCATCTCCTGAACAATCGTTAACAATAACAATTTCTTTTTTGATTCCTCTCAAATCAACCTCGAGAACGCGATCAAGAATTCGATGAATCGTTCTTCCCTCATTGTATGCGGGAATGATTATACTAAGTGTTTTAATTGATTCACTCATGACCTTTTATTATTCGTAAAGTATGCTATACTAATTATTTATTGAAAATCTGAATGTTGAATTATTAATTAATATCCATCTCCGGAATTTCTCCTTCAACAATCAATTTCCCTGCAGTAGCATTAATAATTTCTTGTGTGCTTATTCCGGGAGCACGTTCAATAAGTTTAAAGCCCCCTTCAGGAAGAACATCTACGACAGCTAATTCAGTTACAATTCTTTTTACACAACGAATTCCTGTTAATGGAAGAGAACATTGCGGAAGAAGTTTTGATTCACCTGCTTTATTTACATGTTGCATGGCTACAATAATATTTCTTGCAGCAGCAACTAAATCCATTGCGCCGCCCATTCCTTTCACCATTTTACCGGGGATTTTCCAATTGGCAATATCGCCTGTTTCGCTGACTTCCATTGCACCAAGTATTGTAAGATCCACTTTTCCTGCTCTTATCATTCCAAAACTCATAGCTGAATCAAAGAATACCGAACCGGGAACTGTTGTAATTGTTTGTTTTCCTGCATTGATCAAATCAGCATCTTCATCCCCTTCGAAAGGAAAAGGACCCATTCCAAGAAGTCCGTTTTCGGATTGCAAAACTACATTCATTCCTTGTGGAATATAATTCGCAACAAGAGTAGGAATTCCTATTCCAAGATTCACATAATATCCGTCTTTTACTTCGCGGGCAATTCTTTTAGCAATGCCATTTTTATCGAGAGCCATGATTAATTAATTAATTATTTTTTCCTTACTGTACGTTGTTCAATTCGTTTCTCATAATTTTCACCTTTAAAAATACGGTGCACATAAATTCCAGGAGTATGAATATGATCAGGATCTAATTCTCCGGTAGGAACAAGTTCTTCAACCTCGGCAATCGTAATTTTTCCTGCCATTGCCATAAGTGGATTAAAATTTCTTGCTGTTTCATGAAAAACTAAATTACCGAAAGCATCGCCTTTCCACGCCTTCACGACAGCGAAATCTGCTTCGAAAGCCAGCTCCATTAAATAATCTTTTCCATTGAAATTCCTGACTTCTTTTCCAATCGCTACTTCAGTGCCGACACCGGCAGCAGTAAAAATTGCAGGCATTCCATATCCTGAGGCTAGACATCTTGTTGCTAATGTTCCTTGTGGAATTAAATCGACTTCCAATTCACCCGAAAGCATTTGACGTTCGAATTCAGCATTCTCTCCAACATAAGAAGCAATCATTTTTTTTATTTGTTTGGATTGAAGTAAAAGTCCTAATCCAAAATCGTCTACACCGGCATTGTTACTGATACATGTCAAACCTCGAATTCCTTTTCTGACCATAGCAGAAATGGAGTTCTCGGGAATTCCACACAAACCAAAACCACCAACCATGATGGTCATGTTATCACGCATATCGCGAATTGCTTCATCTGCGTTTGCAACTACTTTGTTCATTGTAATTATTTCTTAGAAATTATCTTTATCAAATGTTCCTTGTCCACCTGAACCCGGTTGAACATATTTATCACAATCCAATTCAACACTTAATTTTTCTGCCGGTGGAGTGAAATCACGTTTCGAGAGATTAATTTCCTTATCGGCATAAACTTTTTGCATATACAAAGCCCAGATTGGCAAAGCTGTTCTTGCACCCTGTCCTAATTCAAGAGTACGAAAATGTACAATTCGATCTTCACAACCTACCCAACATCCTGAAACAAGATCCGGTGTAATTCCCATAAACCAACCGTCACTTTGATTTTGTGTCGTTCCTGTTTTTCCTGCAATAGGATTCGACATTTTATATTGTCCGCGTAATCGTGCACCTGTACCAAACTGAACAACGCCTTGCATCAGATTCAACATTAAGTAAGCAGTCTCTTCATTTACGGCTTCCACTTTTCGCGGAACAAATTCCTGCAGTACGTTTCCGTTTTTATCTTCAATTCGTATGAGATATGTTGGTTGAGTCCAAACACCTTTATTAGCAAAAGTTGAATATGCACCAACCATTTCATAAACAGAAACATCAGGAGTTCCCAAACAAATTGAAGGAACAACATCGATTGGCGAAGTAATTCCCATTCGTCGTACAATGTCAATCATTGCTTGTGGACCAAATTGTTTCATCAGATAAGCAGAAATACAATTCACAGATTCAGCAAGTCCTTGTTTCAAAGTCAGCATGCCGCCATATTTGTCATCAGCATTGACCGGCGACCATTGTTCACCTTCCGGAAGATCAAAAGTGACTCTCACATTCGGGATTTTATAGCAGGGTGAATATCCTTCCTGCATAGCAAGTGTGTACAAAAACGGTTTAAAGGTTGAACCCACCTGACGTTTCCCTTCTTTTACGTGATCGTATTTGAAATAACGATAATCATTTCCGCCAACCCAAGCACGTACTTGACCGCTGATTGGATCCATTGACATAAATCCGCATTGCAAAAACTTTTTGTAGTATTTTAAACTATCGAGGGGAGAAAGCATCGTATCCACTTCGCCATTCCAAGTGAAGACAATCATACTGACCTTTTTCTTGAACGCTTTATCTATTTCTTTATCCGAAGCCTTAGCCGCTTTCATGGCTATGTAGCGATCAGTATGCTTCATTCCATCACTAATAATTTCCGGATGTTCTTCCCAAGGTTCCTTTCCTTTCCAATGGTCATTAAACTTACGTTGAATTTCTTTCATGTGCTCACGCATTGCTTCTTCAGCATACCGTTGCATTTTAGAATTGATCGTTGTATAAATTTTTAATCCGTCGGTATACAAATTGTATGGTTTTCCTGTAGCATTATTAATATGCTCTTTACACCAGGAAAGCAATTCTGTTCTTAGCACTTCTCTGAAATATGTAGCTAAACCAAAATTGTGATCTTCCATCTGATAATTCAATTTCGTCGGAAGAGATTTAATTGAATCATATTGCTGATCAGAAATGAAATTATATTTATTCATTTGCGAAAGCACAATATTTCTTCTTGCCAATGAATTTTTAGGATTACGTGCAGGGTTAAATTTTGTCGGCGCCTGAAGCATTCCAACTAATACAGCAGACTCCTGAATATTTAATGAATCAGGCGTTTTTGCAAAATAAGTTTGGGCAGCAGATTTAATTCCAAAAGCATTACTGCTAAATTCTACTGTGTTCAAATACATAGCGAGAATTTCTTCCTTCGTATAACGACGTTCCAATTGAACAGAAATTATCCACTCTTGAATTTTTTGAATGACGCGATCAGTTTTGCTTTTCGGTTTCTCGTGAAAAAGATTTTTAGCCAACTGCTGAGTAAGCGTACTTCCTCCGCCCGCACTTCCCGCTCTGATTACTACACGAATCAATCCTCGAAGATCAATGCCGCTATGTTTTTCAAAACGGATATCTTCTGTAGCCTTCAGAGCATTTATTAGATTCGGTGACAATTCGTAATAATGAACGTTGGTTCTATTCTGAATGTAATATTTACCAATTACATTCAGATCAATTGACAAAACTTCAGAAGCAAGATTGCTTTTGGGATTTTCAAGGTCTTCAAAAGTAGGAAGCTCTTCACCAATATATCCTTTGGAAGCGATAAACAGTACGAAAACTAAAAGGACAATAGGCAATGAAATCAGTATCCAAAAAAGGCGGATATATTTCTTAAAAGATGTTGTTGACTTAGGCATGGTTGATACCGGAATGATTGTGAGACTACGAACATTTATAAGAACAGATAATTGTAATCAAGCGCAGAACCTTTTCAATATTAACATATTGATTTACAACGGCTTAATTCAAAAACTATTTTCTAAGTGACATAGACGCTTCGAAGATAGTAAATATAAAGTTTTTATCATTAACGCAATTTTATCTTTAGACTCGCCGAACACCGTTTTAAAATCCTACATCACCTTTCAATTAAATTCTCCCCAACCTTAGTAAAAACAAAAAGGGTCAAAGCCCAAACGGAAACACCATCTGACCTTTGACCCTTAACCTTTGACCTCCCAAAAAATTACTTCATAAACGTATCTTCAATATTCACAACTTTTACATCGCGAACTACAAGAGGATATTTAGCAACAACTTCGTCTTCCTCCAAAATTTCTTTTGGAAGTGTAGATTTTAAATTATCCGAATATGACATTGGTGAAACTGCTCCGGTTTTTAAACTTTCTACTAAACCGCTCACTTCTGATTCATCGGTTACAATTACGATATCCATATTCTGAACTTGCCAGTATTTTTTAATTGCATTATTTACATCAGCAAGTGTTAGTTTAGAAAGCAAAGCATCTAGCTCGCTTATCCAATCTTTTCTGCCGTAGAATTTTGAATCCATCAGATAACCTAATTTTTTTGATGGCGTTTCTATGTACAACTTGCTATAGCTTTTTAAGAAATCGCGAGTTGCTTCAAAATCTTCGGAAGACATTCCTTTCTGAATCATATTATCCATTTCACGAATAGCCATTCGTATTGCATAATGTGCATGACCAATTTTTATCGTTGCCAATTCCGGATATTGTCCTTTCAAACCTTTTGCTGTTTGAACCGGACGAAGCCAAATGCTGAAGTAATTTAATGTACGAGGAGTTCCTGAAGGAGGGAGCATATTTGATCCGCCATTTTCATACCACTCAATGTATGTGTAATCACCATAGTTCATCGATCGTGCTTCACGAATTTTCTGATAAAGACGTGAATAAGATTTTCTGTGTTCACCCAACCAACTGTTTGCAACCATTAATGCAGCGAAGTCATCTTTTGCGCGTGTAATATCAATTGGAAACCCTGCAGAAACGGCTGAACCTAAAGCACCTTTTTTAGAAACCACTTCAACAGAAATTCCTTGCGGCGGTTTTGACATACTTAGTTGAGGAACTTTTGGTTTAAGAACAGATAATAAACCGGCGTCCGCTTTCACTCTCGATACAAATGCAGCAGGATAGTCACCGGCAAGACCTATGAGCACATTGCTATTAGTGAAAAATGACTGGTATTGTTTTTTTGCATCTTCTACAGTAAGTGTAGCAACGCTGGCAACATTTCCTTCATTTAGCTGAGCATAACTTGTTCCTCTGAATAAAAACGACTCCAAATATTTTTTTCCGAATTCTTCGTCTGATGACTGACGAATAACCTGTTCAACATAATTCTGTTGATTGGAAAGTAAACGATCGAAATCACTTTTCGTAAAAGACGGATGCAGCAATAGCTCACGTACTACTTTAGAATAAAATTCCTCCAGATACTGCGAAGGCACTTGAAATGAAATGATAGAAACTTCTTTGTCGGTAGAACTACTCATACTTGCCGACCAAGGATAGATTAGTTTACGTATATCTGTTGATGACATTTTAGCAGTTCCACTTTCAACAATCATATCGGTAGTGATACTTGTCAGACCTTCTTTGCCGGCTGGATCACAGATAGATCCGTTACGGAACATATAACGAAGGGTAACTTTTCCTGATTTAGGAATTGGGAGTTGAACGATCTCTTGAGCATTTGCAGCAACGAAGCAGATCAGTAACAATCCGGCGATAAATATTTTTTTCATGATGATTCGGTTGTTAGAATTAGAATGTTACTTTTTCTGTTGGTGCAATCGTCCCTATTGTTAAATGTTCCGGAGAAAAATATTTCTGTGCAACACGCATAATATCCTGTGCAGACACTTTGTCGTACTTTGCAAAATACTCATTTAATTGTTCAGGATTTCCTGATACCCATGTAAAGTAGCTCAAGTTTTGTGCAATTGCAGTAGGATTATCGATTGACATTACTGCTGAATTTCGGAAATTCATTTTTGTCTCCTGCAATAATTTTGCATCGATTGGTTTTGTCTTTGCAAGCTCAAGAACTTTTTCCATTTCTTTTCGGATATATCCAAAGTCATCAGCGCTTACTAATGAAGCTTCAACAGAAATTAAAAATGGATCGCGAGTTGTTGTTGCATCTCCGCCTATTGATCTTAATTTTTGTTCCTGGATAACGAGCTTATTATAGATGTCGGAGTTCTCACCGACATACGCTGCACATAAAATGTCGAGTGTAGGGAAATCATTTGATTTCTCTTTGT
>CAYHCU010000061.1:0-13063 GCA_964355035.1 uncultured Flavobacteriales bacterium
GAATCCCCATCCGCTACCCCAAGCTCTTAGTTGATTAAAAAAAGTTAAAATTTTTTTTTTAGATGAGTTCATTCCTGACGCTTCCAAATCTTTATTGTTAAATAAAGGGTATATTATACCAGAATGCTTGCGCCTTTCTAATGGAATTTTAATTGAATCCATAAATTTGTATAATAATTTATTTATGAAAGAAGATTTAATAAAAATGTCTGAGATGTTTAAAAATGTGCTTGATCCAGTTAAATAATATTACAAATTAAATATCAATTGACCATTAATGCATTACAAAAGCGCTGAACAATATTTACAGCAAAACACAGAGGATATTGCTGCTACCGGTGGAACAAACTGGCAAAAATATTTGCCTCCTCGTTTCCAACGCCGTATTTTTTTTCCGGAACTTTGGTCTGAACAAGAAATGACTGAATGGGGTAAGAGTTGGGTGGATAGTGTGGTGCAAGGATAAAATTATTTGGGTCAGTATCAAAAGTTGGGGAGAGATTTAATTTACGAGCGAGTTCAAAGGTTTTTTTACTGTTTATAAAGGTGAGTCCAAATAGGCATTTGCGAGCCGCCGTTCCAAGAATACAACGAGATCCTTTCAGGATGACACAGTGAGCACATTATTGGGAGGAGGAGTAGCGTAAGGCGACGAGATGCCTACTGCATTAGCTATGAATATAAAGGTCATCTTTTTCCCTTTGAGGCAAGTGAATAAATGTGTAGTAAATTCCTAAGGAATCTCGTAGCCTTACCTTTCTGTCCCCCTTTAAAGTGCACTTGCATGTCATCCTGTAAGGAACTCGTCGTTCACTAGGTACGTCAGCAAAATTAATCCGATTCTTTCTTTAGAAACAACTTAGGCGCGAAATTTTGATCACTCCCAGGAAAATGAATGATACCCGTTTATTTCTGCCCGTTTTCTCACTATTTACTACAAACTATCGGAAAAATCACCAAAATAAATAATATTTGGTTTATATTATAAACTACTTTATATTTGTAGTCTATAAGATTATGAAAAAGCACCTACTCTTCTTTTTACTACTCTCAGCACTACAAAATGGTGTCTCAGCACAAATCACAATTTCAGGAATTGTAAGAGACTCTAAAGGGGCAACTATGCCAGGGGTCAATGTCTTTATTAAAGAGACATACGATGGTGCTACAACTGATGCAAGCGGGAAGTTCATCTTTCCCACCGACGAAACCGGGGAAAAAATTCTTGTTGCTACTTCTATCGGCTTTCAGGGATTTGAACAGAAGATTCAAATTGCCGGGCAACCTTTGACAATTTCCATATCCTTAAAAGATGCCATTAGCGAATTAAAAACAGTAACCATCTCTGCCGGTTCCTTTGAAGCAAGTGATGAAAAGAAAATGGTCATTCTTCGTCCGTTGGATATTGTGACGACAGCAGGCGCATCGGGTGATATTTACGGTGCAATTCAAACTTTACCCGGAACAGGATTAGTAGGAGAAAAAGAAGGTTTGTTTGTTCGTGGAGGAGACGCTTCGGAAACTAAAACATATATCGATGGATTGTTAATCGACAATCCCTATTTCACTTCTGTACCTGATGTTCCGCAACGTGGTCGTTTCTCTCCGTTTTTGTTTAAAGGAACATCTTTTAGTAGTGGAGGTTATTCAGCCCAGTATGGGCAAGCAATGTCTTCTGTGTTAATCTTAGAGTCACAAGATTTACCGGATAGGAGTTTTGCAAATATTGGCATTATGTCTATTGGTTTAAGTGCAGGAAAAACGAAACGCTACAAAAATACTTCACTTGGTTTCTTTGGTGGATATACTGATTTGTCCCCGTACTTCGCTTTGGTTTCTCAAAATCGTGAATGGAAACAAGCTCCACAAGCTATTAATGGTTCATTTTTACTACGACATAAAACTTCAAAAACGGGCTTGCTAAAAGCATTCGTAGCTTATTCGTGGAATGCAATGGCTCTTGCAATACCTGATACTTCTGATCCGCTTCTAGAACAAAAATTTGATTTCAAATTGCAAAATAACAATATCTACTCTTCAGTATCTTATAAAGAAATCGTTTTGAAAAACTGGACAGTAAATGCTGCCCTTTCATATAGCGATAACCGCGATCACCTTCATATTGATTTGTATCCGATTGAAAATAAAAATTCGCTGCTTGAGTCACGATTGGCTTTTTCTCATCCTATAAGTGAACTTTCTATTCTTCGTTTTGGTGGAGAATACCAAAATGTTAGCAGTGAAAGTTCTGTTTCGTCAATTGATTTCAAAGAAAATTATGCAGCTGTTTTTGCGGAAGCGGATATTTACATCACTCCAAAACTTGTTTCGAGAATTGGTGTCCGAGGAGAAAACTCGAAGATTCTGAATAAACAAAATATTGCACCAAGGGTTTCATTAGCATATAAAACAGGTGAGTTCAGTCAATTCTCATTTGCGTATGGTAATTTCTATCAGGTTCCGCAAAAAAACAATTTACTAAACTATGATAGCAATAAATTAGATTTTGAACAAGCGACTCACTACATCCTGAACTTTCAACAAGTAAGCGATAATCGCACTTTCAGAATAGAAACATATTACAAAGATTACAGCAATTTATTTTATCTGACTTCAGGCAAAGGAACAAACAATGGTTATGGTCATTCGCGAGGTATAGAATTTTTCCTCCGCGATAAGAAAACAATTAAGAAAGCAGATTTCTGGATATCTTATTCTTTTCTTGATACAAAAAGACTGTACAATGACTTTCAGAAGGAAGCGATGCCAACCTTTGCAGCAAAACATACTGCAAGCATTGTCTTCAAGTATTTCTTTCCAAAGTTAAGTCTGCAACCAAGTATCACTTATGGCTTTAGCACAGGAAGACCTTACTACAATCCGAATAACATTGATTTCCTCGGTGACAGAACCCGAGAATATCATAACTTAAGTTTCAATCTAACTTATTTAACGAGCATTAAAAAATCGTTTACAGTATTGGTATTCTCAATAAATAATGTCCCTGGTGTCAAGAATATATTTACATACAATTATTCCTCTGATGGTTTACGCCGCTTAGCAGTTGGCCCAACATCAGCAAGATTCTTCTTTGTTGGAATGTTCATCAACCTTGGTTCTCAAAAAGACGATTCAGATAAATTCAATTAATAATTCAAACCATACTTATTCACATACAAACTAATAATTAACACTAAAAATCAAATCAAAATGAAAAAGATTTTATTTATTATGGCAGCTTTCCTTATTGCATGTACAGCGAAAGCAACAGATCCAAAGTACATGTTAGCAATGGAAAGAAATGTTGCTTTGATTGATACTGCAAATGGAGTTGCAACATTCATAGGAGCTAATAATGCATTCGAACGAATTGGAAATGCAAATCCGACAGAATGGTTACCGATTTATTATCGAGCATTTTGCACAATTATGATTGGAATGAAGCAAGCTACACCATTAAAAATGGATGAATATTACGACAAAGCAGAATTGCTTATTAATCATGCTGATTCTTTGAGTCCTAATAATTCGGAGATTGTTGTTTTACAATCCTGGATAAATTCAATGAAAATCAGTATTGATCCAATGACACGTGGACAAAAGCTCGGTCCTCTTTCAGCAATGCTTACAGAAAAAGCAATCAAGCTTAATCCTGAAAATCCAAGAGCTTATTTCTTAAAAGGCTCAGGCCTATTTTACACGCCGGCAAATTATGGCGGTGGTAAAGAAAAGGCACTCCCTATTTTAGAGATTGCTATGGAAAAATTCAAAGCTGCTAAACACGAAAACAACATTGTTCCGAAATGGGGCGAAGATGTTACTGCTACTCTTTTAGAACAATGCAAAAAACCTGAATAATGGAAAACGATAAAATAATTAACTCCGAACAAAGTCTCGAGCTCATTCATAGAATGATTAAGACTGCTCAATATGAAATTGAAGACGACAGCTTTTATTTTCTCTTATGGGGTTGGGCTGTGTTTTTTGCAAGCTTATCGAATTTTATACTTATAAATATAAGGTTTGAAAGTCCATGGATTGGTTGGATGTTAATGCCAATATGCGGAATTATTACCGGTATCTATTCAAGCAAGAGAGAGAAAAAAATAAAAGTAAAATCATACATAGATTCAGTAATGAAGTATGTTTTGGTTTCGTTTTTAGTCTCTCTATTTATGGTGCTCTTCTTCATGTCCAAGTTGGGATTAAGTACTTATCCGATGGTGATGTTGGTTTATGGTTTCTGGCTATTTATTTCCGGTGGAGCAATCCGATTCAAACCATTGGTAATTGGCGGAATAATCAATTGGGCTTTAGCAGCTTTTTCTTTCTTCCTTGATTTCGAACAGCAGTTAATAGTTCTCTCCATTGCTGTATTGCTTGGCTACATTATTCCCGGACACATGCTTAAGAACAAATTTAATAATGCTAATTAATTCTTTCTATACACAAAGCTATGTTTGCTGAGTTAGATCCAATATTACATTCACAACTTCGCCTCGCTATCATGTCGATTTTAATCGGTGTGAAGGAGGCGGAGTTCTCCTTTTTGAAAGAAAAGACAGGAGCAACAGCGGGCAATTTAAGCGTACAAATCACCAAGCTGTGTGAAGCTGAATATATTTCTGTTGAAAAAACATTTCGTGATAATTATCCTTTAACAACCATTACTATTTCAGGAAAAGGAGTTACTGCTTTCGAAAAGTATGTAAAGGCATTGCAGGCATATATTAAGAAGTAAGAAATATACGGGTTAAATTTTCTAATATTTTTCTTTAATTCTTAAGAAATACTTTTCAAAACTAATGAAGGAAACATAGGAAATAAGAATTGTAGTTGACAATCCAATTGAATACAAAGCAATATTATAGGTGGAATTACTATTAAAAAAACTGTATGGCAGTGTTTTTATAATAAGCAAAAGGATTATCCAATGATACATATACATACCGTATGAAATTTTACCTAAAAAGTTGAACACCTTCGATTCCAAGCTAAATTTTAAATTTTTATTTGTGGAAACGTTTAAGATCATGATTGCAAAAAGAAGCGAATACATTATATCATTAAAGTTGCTCGTAGAAAAACCCGAAAACCATAAAAGAAATGAAAGAACAATTGCCGGATACGCTACAATCCTCTTGTAAAAAAATGAAAGTGCTTTCCTTTTTAAAGCAAACAAACAACCAAATATTCCACCAATACTCATACTATTGAATTTTGAAAGATAAAAAAATCTGTTTGCAAAATCATTCAGCGACTCGTTTTTATAAGATAAGTCATTTATGTACTTTATACAATGTGGTAAAAGAGTATGGGCAATAGTAAAAACAAGTAAGTAAGAAATAAGTTTTTTTGATGGAATTATGTAAATGATCAATGGCCAAAAAAGATAGAATTGTTCCTCTACACCAATTGACCAGATTTGCGGACTTGTAGTCCATCCAATATTTAATGCATGAGCAATATTAGGAAATATACCAAGGCATAAAGCAATAGTTTTAATTGAATACTGAGTATCAAAGATAATCAAGGATGAAAAAATCACTAAATAATAGACAGGCCAAATTCGGAGTATTCTCCTCGTATAAAATTTTCGAAAGGAAATGGTTTCGGTATTTTCTTTTTCTTTTAATAATAAAAATGTAATTAAAAAGCCACTAAGGATAAAGAACAATATAACTGCAAGATGTGCATCCGGCAAATTAATGTTCAACAAAGCAGGTATATTTAAATTCGATTTAATTAATTCAATATGCGAAATTACAACAACGATGGCTGCAATTGCCCTTAAAGTATCTAAGCCTTTAAAATATAATTTCATTAATTACCGATATACATTTCAACTGCTTTTTTCCAGATCAGATAGCCTTTACCATTTAAATGTAAGCCGTCAAACGTATAGGCAGTGTCCAGCTCGTTTTTCTCAGTCTTCAATAAATCAAATAGGTTAACATAAGTACAGCCATGTTTTTCAGATATACTTTTTATTCCCAAATTTGCAGCGATAATATCATCATTGTTTCTATTCAAAATATCATGAATAGGTAAAATGCTTTCAATATAAAGTTTTGTTTGAGGCGATTTTTCTTTTATTTGGCTGACGAGCTTTTCGTAATCGATTAATAATTGATTCACGGAAATATTTTTTGCCAAATCATTTGTTCCAATCATCAGGAATATTTGTTTAGGTTTTAAGCGAACGATTTCAGGTAACCTTGCAATTACCCCCACTACTACATCGTCTCCTATTCCGCGATTTATAATTTTTGGATTACTAAATAGTTCGTGCCAATCAATATTAGAAGTAATGCTATTGCCAACAAATATTATCCCATTTGTGTCATTAGGCATAATTTCAAAAATACTTTTTTTGGTCAGATAAAACACATTATCGTAGTGCAAACTTTCTATGGGAGGATTTAATTTTAATTTTAAATAACTGACACCACCTTTTTCGTAAATAGCGTAACTTATAATAAAAAGGAGTATTATATTTATACCAACAGAAATATAAATTATTTTTTTCATTCTTTATTCATTCATTTTTTATCAAAGCATTAAGCAGTAAGCTTTAACTTTTAACTTTTGAATTTTAACTTTTGAATTTTGCCCTCTAACCTTTGACCCTTACCCCTTCCCTTTACCTTCCACCCAATCCCCATGTTCTTTTATCAACTCGATCAATTGATCAACTGCTTTCTCTGAATCTATGTTTCGGGAAACAACTTCTTTCCCTTTATAGAGTGTAATTTTTCCAATTCCGGTTCCTACATAACCATAGTCGGCATCTGCCATTTCACCCGGGCCGTTTACGATACATCCCATAATGCCAATTTTGATTCCCTTTAAATGATCTGTACGGGAACGAATTTTCGCTGTAGTTTCCTGGAGGTCAAAAAGTGTTCGACCGCAACTTGGGCAACTAATATATTCAGTTTTTGATATCCTCGTACGACTTGCCTGAAGAATTCCGAAAGCTGTTGAGTTGATTTGTTTTCTAGCTGTGATATTGGGCGCGGATATCCATATTCCATCACCAAAGCCATCTAAGAAAAGTGCACCATTATCTGTCGAAGTAAAAAGTGAAACTTCATTTATATCTGTTGAATTGTAAGTGCGTTTTAAAATAATTGGGAAATTTATTCCACATCGATTTAACTCAATGAACATTCTTCTCATCTCCGCCATTCCGTGTTCATTATCAGTTTCAAAAACAAAAACAGTGCTTGCAGGAAAATGAGAAATTGAATCGGATTGATTTCCGAAAATAGAATCAATAGTCACCTTTACGAAATTAAGAAGCGGCGATCTTTTTTTTGAAGTAATGTATTCTTCGAAAGTGAATATTGGATAATTCCTGACCTTATTTTCATCCCACACTCTTTGATTCATAATTACTCCTAATGTTCCGGGGATATCAAAATCAATATTCCGGTTGCCTGAAAAAATGTAATCACAAGCCTGATCGGTAATATTCCATTTATCTGCATTCACGACATATTGATATCCACAGGCAAATAATGTTGCCGGAGTTATGGCCTCGAGTTGACTTAGGTCTGCGACTACACGAGGAACTTCATGACCTCCAATATTTAAAACAAGAGAATTTTTCTTTCTTTGATAGTCAAATGGCGAATATGATAATTGAAGATTGTTTTCTATATTCAATTTGCTTATCACTGAGATTGAAGGAACCTCTTTCGATTTCTCTTTTCTTTTTGAATAACGGTCAACTAATGCTTTTGCAACAGGAATTTCACACTCAGGATCTTCTGTTAAGGATACACGAATTGTATCTCCAATTCCATCCTCCAGTAATGTTCCTATGCCGGCGGCTGATTTTATTCTTCCGTCCTCACCTTCGCCTGCTTCGGTTACACCAAGATGCAATGGATAATTCATTCCTTCCGAGTGCATTTTTGAAATCAGTAATCGATAAGCTTGTACCATTACTTGCGGGTTACTTGATTTCATTGAGAGTACGATGTTGAAGTATTTTTCTTCTTCGCAGATTCGTAAAAACTCTAAAGCTGACTCTACCATTCCAAGCGGTGTATCACCGTAACGACTCATAATGCGGTCGCTAAGTGAACCATGATTAGTTCCGATTCGCATTGCTGTTCCGTACTCCTTACAAATTTTTACGAGCGGCAAAAAACGTTCTCGAATACGCTCCAGCTCGTTTTCGTAAGATGAATCAGAATAATCAATTGTTTCAAATTTTTTCTTGTCGGCATAATTACCCGGATTCACCCTGACTTTTTCAACAATACGAGCTGCGGCTTCGGCAGCGTTTGGAGTAAAATGTATATCAGCAATCAGCGGGACTTTATAACCTCTCTTGTGCAATTCAGTACGAATATTTTCAAGATTTTTCGCGTCATTCAAGCTTGGAGCAGTTATTCTAACCAACTCGCACCCTGCATCAATCATGCGAATGCTTTGTTCAACAGTTGCCAGGGTATTCATTGTATCGGTCGTCGTCATCGACTGAATCCGAATCGGATAATTTCCTCCAATAATCAAATTGCCAACTTTAACTTCACGAGTCAATAGTCTTTGGTAGGATGTCAAACTGTTGCAATATCCACCCTCAAGTTTTGTTTCTTTCATAAGTCTAGAAACACAAAGATATACTTGTTTTCTGTTTAGTTTTTAATAAGCCGCTTCGTGATTTTTTGGCCATTGTTATCTGTCAATTCAATGAAATACAAACCTGAAGCCCAGCCTGATGCAGATATGTAGTTCTGCCCTTGAGAAAGGGTATAAATAGTACTTCCTAAAAGGTTTAAAATTCTTACCTGTTTAAACATATTTTTATCCGGCAAATCTAGTATAATGTAGTCGTTTATTGGATTTGGACCGATGAAAATAGGGTCTCTATCGGACTTTTGAATCTGTGCTAAAAGCGAAACAAAATAAACATGAAAAGTTAAGCTATCGCTTATATGAGGCGTTAGCCGTGCAGCCGGCCAAACTACAACAATATTATCACCATCATCGAAATGGGTAGGATGGAATACATAGCCGGAAGTTAAAATAGTTACAGCCGTTCCAAGTTGGATAGAATACAGTGCATTCGTGTCTTCGTAAAGAATATCAATGCCATTGGCAGGATTTCCCAGTATATTGATGGTAATGTTGTCGTTGTTTAATAATGCGCTGCCAATATTCTCAACAGTCACAAGAACGCTGTCGTAGGTGGAACTTTCATAAGCTGTATCAAGCGGCGACACCGGAAAGCGGCTTAAACTGGAAATGCGCAAATGGACTTGTGCAGAGACAGAGATAAGACTGCCGACCATTAAAATTGTGAAGAATAATCTACGTAATTGCATACTCTTTTAGTTTGGTGAATCTAATTTACGGAAACACTTGACAAGGACTAGTTTATTTTTTATATTTCTTACCTGTTCAAAATAGCGAAATAGCGATTTTTATCCTAAATTTGACAAATTTCCATAAGAAACCAAAATGGATGTATTAAATTCTATCGTTTCCGGCATGTCGAAAGAGCAAGTTCGATTTTTCAAGCTGTTCATGAGTCGCAGTCATTATCATGAAGACAGGTTGGATGAAAAGCTTTTTGACTACATGCGGAAATCCGGTGAAGAATATGATGAAGCTAAAATCGTACAAATACTTTATAAAAAAAGCGGGAAAAATTCATTCTATCGTTTACGAAACAGATTACTGTCGGATTTGAATAAAAGTCTGATGCTGCAAAATGTAGATGATGATGCAACCCTCTTTTTACTACATCTTCTTGCACTTGCCAAATATTTTTTAGGAAAAAATAACACAAAGACGGCATTCTATTTCTTAAAGAAGGCTGAATCTCAAGCGATCAAAATTGAAAATGTTGAAATACTTGATATTATATATGGCGATTACATTCGTCTTTCTCACGATTTGGTTTCAATTGATCCTGAAAAATATATTAGTTTACGAACAGTAAACCATGAACACATTCGAAAGCTGAGAATAATTGACGACATCCTTGCGGTTGTGAGTTACAAAATGAAGGTAACACAGAATTTCTCTTCCGATGAAAATCCGGTGCTCGAATTACTTGAGCAAACAGTAAAACAATATTCAGCAGATGACGACTTGCGTACAAGTCCGACGTTGCGATTTCGCATTTACCATTCCGTAAGTCAGATCTTACTTCAAAAACGCGATTATTTTTCATTGGAAGAATATCTTTTAAAAATTTACGAAGACTTTACTAAAGACAAACTTTTCAATAAGTCGAATCATGATGTAAAATTACAAATGCTCGTCTATGTAATTAATACTCTTTTCAAAAACAATAAAATAAAAGATTCATTACTTTATACTGAGAAATTAAAGGATGCAATGGAAGAGTTCAATCGCTCATTCTATGATAAATACTTGTTCTTTTATTATAATTCACTTGTTATTAATTACAGTAAGTCTGACAGGAACAGGGCCATAGAGATTCTCAATGAAATGCGAACCATTGAAAAAATCGTATTAGTACCTTTCTATGAAATGTTTATTTATCTGAATTTATCGGTTTCGTATTTTGACACAAAAGATTATCATCAGTCAATTAGAAATCTGAATAAGCTTTATACTTTGAAAGGATATCTTTCGGCAGACAAATCACTTCAATTTAAAATTGCAATTGCTGAATTAATGATTCGTTATGAATTAAAAGATTTCGATGTTCTTGAAAACAAAATACGACTTATAAAAAAGGACTACAGCGAGTATTTCATGCGCAAATCAAATGATAGAGAGGTTCTAATGATAGAGGTAATTTTACGTTTAATTCAAACAGATAACCTAAAAAGAGATAAACCATTCATGCAGGAAATTACAAAACTAATTCTTGCTCCAAACAATAAAGAAGCTGCTGATGCAGACATTTTGAATTACAGAACATGGTTAGAGGAAAAAGTTTCCGGGCTTTAATTTTTGCAAGCAGCGTTTTCGGAAATTGAATTCACATCATCAATCCTTTGCATGTATTTCCTTTAAACCGATTCTTTGGTTTGTACTGTTTATAAAGGGAAGTCGTTAAATAAAAAGTGAGATGCACATTTGTATACACATACCAGTCGCTATTTATGGGGTTTCCTCTTTGGGTAAAAGATATGTTTGGCTCTACTGAGGGGTCTGATAAATATACTGCAACGGGTCCTTGTGCAGTATACAAGGCCGTTTTGTCCGGGTAACTAGTACTTACATCATCAAGATAATCGGTAAATGTTTTTCTAAAGCCTGTTTCTGCACCAGCGTCAAAATTTTTACTGACTTTGAATTTGAAACCAACTCCGAATGGAATAGAAAATTGTTGCAGTTTATATGGCTTTGGATAAGGTCCGGTGAGATATTGACCTTCGGTGCCAATCGATTGCAAATCATACTCAACGTTATTTACTTCCCTTTTCGGAGCAAATTGAAAATATGAAATCCCTGCAAAGACGTAAGGAACAGCAAAATTTCTTTTTGAAAATCCTCTTTTCCTATTCTGCAAAGAATAGATAATTTGTAAGCCAAGCTCATCAATGTCGCTATAGAATTTTAAGTTTCGTGAAGCATTATTGGTAAAACTTGCTTGAGCATCATTTGCCGAAATACTTCCATGAAGTGCAGTTAATCGAAAATGAATTCTGGGAAATACTACAAAAATTGCATGAACACCAAAACCCGGTCGCGTAAAGACTAGTGTAAAATTATCATCCAGATCACCTTCATAATTCATGGCGCCTGCTGAAATTCCGATTCCAATTGTACCTCTGTTTTCTTGTGCACAAAGATTTGATGTGCTAATCAAAAAAGATAGCAACGTAAATAAAAATAATTTGACGTTGATTTTATTCATTGAATAGATGAAAAAGAAAATCCCTCATTCTTTAAATACTCCAGCGATTTTGGAAGTAGATGATGCAATATTTTTTCTGCTTTTAAGCTATCATGAAAAACAATGATTGAACCGCTTTTACAATTCGACTTCACTCTTTTCAGGCAATTTTCACTACTCATGCTTTGATCATAATCTTTTGTGAGAATGTCCCACATAATAATTCGATATTTTTTTTTCAGATAGTTAATTTGTGTTGGTTTTATTTTACCATAGGGAGGTCGAAATAAATCAGAACCCACAAGAGCATTACATTTTTCAATATTCTCGAAATATGTTTTATTGAAATTTGTCCAACCGTTTAAGTGATTCATGGTGTGGTTACCAACCTTATGTCCATTAGCAAGAATCATTTGATAAATTTCCGGATATTTTTTTACATTTTCTCCAACACAAAAAAATGTTGCTTTTGCTTCATATTCTTTGAGTGTTCCTAAAACCCAAGGTGTAACTTCCGGAATCGGGCCATCATCAAATGTCAGGAATACTTCTTTCTTATCCGTTCTCACCGACCATTCGAGACTGCTCAATATTTTTTTTATTGGGGTAAGGGGATTCATTTAGGCAGTAAATGTAATTGTTTTTTTGTTTAAAGTTCGATGTTCAAAGTTGGGGCTTTAAATTTTGAGCGAATTGCAAAAAAAAGCCGCTTTCCAAAAAGGGAAGCGGCTTTTAATAAGTTGCAAATAATTTACATACCGGCTTTCGAAACAGCTTCAACAAAAGCTTTTTCTGCTTTATCGGCAAGCGCTTTTTGATCAGTTTGTTTCATTGTTGCAGAAAGAGCTTGCATGATATATAAGGCTTGATTCATTTCGGCGTCGACAAGTTTAAAATACTTTGTTCCTTTTAAACTTGAATAGTAATTAATGTTGTCGGAATAGATTGCAAGTAGTCTTTCAGTAATAGCATTTCCTTTGGCAACTAATTCGTTTTTATTTGACAATTCAACATCAGTAGAACCAATCGCATTAGGTTTATTCATTACACCTGCAGCACGATAATAAAGTTCAGCGACTTTAGCCATGAAGTAATTGTACGGAACGGTTTTGTCCGGCATAACTTCTAAACATTTATCAAGCACTTTAATTGCAGAATCTCGTTTACCTGCAATCAACAACTCTTCCGAAAGGCGAGCGAAATTAATACGGAAGTTTGTTGTCATTT
>CAYHCU010000062.1:0-12892 GCA_964355035.1 uncultured Flavobacteriales bacterium
TCAACTTGAAAGAAAAGTAATCGATCAATTTTATCAGGTGACAATTTTGTCGTATTGGTTTCCGGATTGATCAAGAGGCCTCCGTTGTTTTTTGTTTCTTCATCGTTAGAAAATTTTTGCGCAGCGTCTTCAAATGAAATTGTACCGGCAGAAATTTGAATTTGCAAACTATCCAATTGCCTTACGCAGGCTGCCATTGCTGCATCATTCGTTGCAGGTTGAAGAAGTATATGTCGAATATTAATCTGATCACCTCTGCGCTCTATCAGTTGTAGAAGATGAAAACCGAATTTCGTTTCAATGACCGGCGAAATGTCGCCCTGTTTTAAGTTAAATGCAGCAGCCTCAAATTCGGGAACCATGGAACCTCTCTCAAAGAATCCTAATTCACCACCTTTCTTTGCGGATGAAGGATCTTTTGAATACAAGGCAGCATAAACGGCAAAATCTGCTTCATTGTTTATAATCTTTTTCCGATATTCTTCAAGTTGAGCTCTTACAGCTAATTTCTCTGCAGGACTTACACTTGGCATTCTTACGATTTGTCCAATTTCCATCTCCGCATCGATATACGGTAAGCTATCTGAAGGGATACTTTCGAAATAAGTTCTGACATCATTTGGTGAGGCGGAAATATCTTTTGAAATTTTTGACTGCATTGTTTGAACAAGCAATTGCTCTTTAATGATGTCACGAAATTCTGCTTTCAGTTGTCGAATACTGGTGTGGAAATAAGCTTCTAACTTTTCTTCTGACCCTATTTGTTTGACATAAAATCGCATTCTTCGATCCAATTCCCCTTCTACTTGTGCATCAGCAACGGTAACTGAATCAAGATCTGCTTGGTTGATCATCAGTTTCTGCAACAAAAGCTGATCCAATATGGAACAACGGATGTCTGTCGTTTCAGTACTCCCTTGAGCAAGGTATTGTACGTATTGCTTTTCAATGTCGGAATGCAAAATAATCTTGCTTCCAACAACTGCAACCACTTTATCAACCAATTGCTGCGAATAGGCCATTGTGCTGATGGAAATCAATCCAACAAAAGCTAATAGTTTATATACTCTATAATTTCTTTTCATATTTGGTTGCAAAGTTAACAGATTAATAGACTTCCACATCATTGCCTTTTTTGGCATCTTCGTAAGCCTGCTTTTCCATTTGTTCAATCAATATTAATTTTCTTTGATTGGCAATAATGGTTTTAATGTTATTTCGTTCAAAACTCAATGGAGAAGTGCTATTCTTAACCATAAATCCTTTAATGTTCACCAGAAATATTGTACTGGAATCTTCTATCTCAACAATTCGGTTGTTTTGCAAAAACTGCTCTTTATCGTAGGTCTTGATCGGTATCTCTTTCAGAAGATCATCAAATAACAACCAGGTGTTGTCATCGAGAAAGTAATTTAAAGCATATTGATGGCAATAATCTTCCAATAATTTCCGATCCTTTTTAGCGCTGCTTTTATACCACTCTTTTACCTTGTTTAATTTGGGTGATTTTTTATTCAATCGCAGGTAAATCACCTTAATGATATTATCCTTTAACTCGAAATTGTCCTGGTTATTTTTATAAAACGATGCAATTTCTTCTTCGTTAATTACCGTGTCTAATTTTTGGCGAATTAACTCTGTTTCATAAGTATATGTAATCAGTGAATTCCTGTATTCTACCAGTTTTTGCTCTACATTTTTCTTCTCATCGTCCAAATTTCTTTCTGCTTTACGCAATACAGCTTTTTGACGAAACCAATTTTCTAAATAATTTTTGATTATTAATATACTGTCTTGTCGACTTGCGCCGATTGGGACCAAGCCCTGCAGGTCTTCCGGATATAAATAATAATCAAACGCTCTTGCCACAGCATCTTTACCTTCAGTAGTATCCTGACGAAAATAACTGCAAGCGGCCAGTTGCAAAATGAGAAAAATAAAGAGCGTGATTTGCTTCAAATTCCTTGCTTTGATTGAATCCTTAAAGAAATAAACTTCGAAGGGTTCACTTGATGATGAATCCCTCGAAGCTCAACTGAAAACTTTATGATCTAAAGTTTTGTTTATTTATTTTGTAGCAATCGAGTCTACTACATCCTGCATTATTTGCACAGTGTATTTGCTTCTTAAAGAATCGATCCATTCTTTCTCTAATTGATTTTGAAAATCAGCTGTAATCAGTCCTTTTGCTTCATCCAATAATTTCGGAGCAGCAGGAAGTAAACTTTTCACATTAACAAAAACAACTTGATTGTTCAAACTAATATTTGAGCTTAACCCTGTTTTCCACGTAACTTTATCAATTGCATCATTTTCTCCTTTGCTGAACTTTGCTGATTTTACCTGCAAATTCAACTGAGAACTTTTATTGACTCTTGCCATTAATGTATCATCGTCGTCAACTTTTTTCATCAGTTTGCGAACTTCTGTTGCAACCTCTTCAGATGCACATGTGTAATCAGTTGCATCGACACGATTGCTCCACATGTAATTGTTTTTGTTTTTTTCGTAAAACTCACGTAGTCCAACAGTGTCTTTCACCGCTTTTGACCACACTTTTTTGTCTGTTAGTTCAAACAATAAAATACCATCACGGTATTCCTGCATGAGATTACGAAAATCAGGATACAACGAATCCAATTTTGATTCTTCATATCCTAAAGTTGCTTCATTTACCCAATCATTGTAAAAATTATTTGCCATTACTTTTGCAGGTATTCCTGATTCACGTTTCACCTGGTGATCGTTTACGTAGGTCGCAAAATCCTGTTGAGAAAAGGTTTTATTACCAATGGTAAACATATTTCCTTTTAAACTAACAGCCTTTTCAGTCGACCATTTTCCACTCGATAAAGATGAATCAATTGTACTCATGAAACTATCTTTTGCTTTAGGAACTTCTTTAAAATTGTATTTTGATTTAACACGGGCAATAAGTGAGGTTCTGCTCAACTCTGATCGGGAATCCTTTTGAACTTTTTGTTTCAGATCAGCCTGTAATTCCTCATACGTACCAACCGGTTTTGTTCCCATCAGTTTAATAATATGCCAGCCGTAAGATGTTTTTACCGGCTCTGTATAATCACCCGGATATTTCAAAGAGAATGCTGCCTTTTCAAATTCAGGTACCATTCTTCCTGTACCAAAAGATGGCAACGTTCCACCATTCTTAGCTGTTGTTTGATCTTCTGAAAACTGACGGGCTAAATCTTCAAATTTTTCTCCACCTTTTAATTTTGCATAGATCTCATTGATTTTTATTGCAGCTTTGGCAGAATCTTCACCTTTTACAGTGGCGCCGGCTTTTATCATGATATGTTCAACAGTCACTTCACCTTGTGCAGGACGACTATCTGTCAATTTAATGATATGATAACCGAAACGTGTGCGAACCGGCATGGATACTTCATCTTTCTTCAAAGTGTAAGCTGCATTTTCGAAAGGATATACCATTTGCAATGCAGAGAAATAACCAAGATCACCACCATTGTCTTTCGCTGAAGGATCTTCAGATGTACGACGTGCTACAGCAGCAAAATCGGTTCCTTTCATAATATCAGCTCGAACTTTCATTACACGATTGTACACTAAAAGTGTATCGCTCGGCAAAGCGTTCTGATCACATTTAATTAAAATATGACTTGCACGAACATCTGATTTCATATGATCATAAGCTTCATGAAGTAGTTTTTCACTTACTTGCTTATCGACCAGATATGGTTGAGCTAATTGTTTACGATATCCGCCCAACTCATCGTTAAAAGCTTTGGCTGTATCCATTCCCAGCTCTAATGCTTCTCTTACTTTTAATTTGTAATTGATGTAAAGCTGCAAATATTCATTCACTGCTTTTTTGTCAAAATTAGTTTCTTTCGAATTGTTCTTCTTAAAAACTCTTTCAAATTCGCTTTTCGAAATTGGCTCATTTGCAATTTTCAGAATTGCAGGATCAGTAGCGACCTGAGCAAACATACTTGCAGAAAATCCGACGATAAATGCGACGGATAATAGGATTTTTCTCTTCATTGAGGGGGTTTCTTTATTTTAAAGGAATGCAAATTTAATAATCAAATGTTGGTATCAAAACTTCGCAAATTTGAAAAAAAGCAGCGTTTCAGAAATGATGAAATAGTGAAAATTTAAACTTTCAGGGAAATAAATTAAGCACTTGACTGTCAGTTCTTTCAATGACTTATCTAAAAATTACTTCACCTGTTTCTTCCCATTCTCCAATGAAATCAGACACAAAAGTATTTTTAAAAAGTTATACCCATTAAGCTAATCGATGATAATTGGGAGCTTCTTTGATGATAGAGACATCATGCGGATGACTTTCACGAACACCGGCAGCAGTAATTCTGATGAAGTTTGCTTTTTGTAAATCACCAATAGTTGCAGCTCCACAATAGCCCATACTGGCTCTAAGTCCTCCGACAAGCTGATAAATTTCTTCTCCAACTAAACCCTTGTATGGTACTTGTCCTACAATTCCTTCAGGTACCAGTTTCTTTACATCATCCGTCTGAGATTGGAAATAGCGATCTTTCGATCCTTCTCTCATGGCTTCAATAGAACCCATGCCACGATACATTTTAAACTTTCTTCCTTCATAAATCGTAGTTTCACCAGGGGATTCTTCTGTTCCTGCAAGAAGTGAACCCAGCATCACGGTATTTGCTCCGGCAGCAATGGCTTTGGCCAAATCACCACTGAAACGGATGCCGCCATCAGCAATGACACAAACTTTTGTATTCTTTAAAGCGCGTGCAACATCAAAGACAGCCGTGAATTGAGGAACTCCAATACCAGCAATAATTCGGGTAGTACAAATAGAACCAGGTCCGATACCTACTTTAACAGCATCCGCACCAGCTTTTGCAAGGTACAAAGCGGCTTCTGCAGTGGCGATATTTCCTACGATAACCTGAAGTTTCGGAAATTCTTTTTTGACTTTCTTCAATACTTCAACCACGCCTTTTGAATGACCATGAGCAGTATCAATGGTGATAATGTCTACACCGGCTTCCACTAAAGCGCGAGCTCTTTCCAAACTATCTTTCGTCACTCCTATGGCTGCTCCAACTCTTAATCGACCGAATTCATCTTTGCAGGCATTCGGTCTGGATTTAACTTTAAGGATATCTTTATAGGTAATTAAGCCTATCAATTTGCCTTTTTTGTCAACGACAGGCAATTTTTCAATCTTATAATTTTGTAAAATGCTTTCAGCTTCCTTGAGATCTTTTACACCTGTTGTAGTAATCAGATTATTTGTTGTCATAATTTCTGACACTAAACGTTCGTGATTTTTTTCAAACCGCAAATCACGATTTGTGCAGATACCTATCAGAATGTTGTTTTGATCCACAACAGGAATACCACCGATTTTAAAATCACGCATGATCTTCAAAGCTTCTTTCACCCGAGCTTCCTTATGAAGCGTGATCGGATCATGGATCATTCCGCTTTCACTACGTTTCACTTTACGTACTTCGGCTGCTTGTTGCTCGATTGACATATTCTTGTGCAACATGCCAATTCCACCTTCCTGAGCGATGGCAATTGCCATTTCAGACTCCGTAACAGTGTCCATTGCCGCCGAGAGAATCGGTATATTTAAAGTGATGGTATTAGTCAACTTCGTACTGACTTTCACCTCATTAGGTAAAATATCGGAATAAGCCGGAACGAGTAATACATCATCATAAGTGAGAGCGTCGCCGAGAAACCGGCTATTTGCAACTGCCATAGTGTTATTTGTTTGAAAAAAGTTGCTCGCGAAGATAGGGAAAGTTTTTGGTATTTTGGTCAAAGGTCAAAAGTCAAAAGTCAAAGGTCAAAGGTCAAAAGTCAAAGGTCAAAGGTCAAAGGTCAAAGGTCAAAAGTCAAAGGTCAATAGCCACCAACATAAAATACGGCAACTTTGAACTTTGAACTTTGAACATCGAACTCCGAACATCGAACATCGAATATCAATCCCTAACTACTCTCCTCCAACTAACCTCCCCGGTAAAGACAGACTCAATTGAAAGCAAATAAATTCCTTTCTCCAGAAATCCGAGGTAGAGTTTGTTTTCTGATGATGAAATTTTTCTTCGGTACACTTCTCGTCCTGATAATTCAACTAATTTTATTTCCAATTCACCGGGAATTGTTGAATTCAAAATTATTTCGTTCTGAAATGGATTTGGAGAAATTGAAATCGAATTGAGCTGCTTTTCTTGGATGCTGTTTATCAAGCTAACATCAAGACAAAAGGTTCTAATTCGACTAGACAGAAAAGGACAAGCGTCGTCAGTTACAAGCAATGAGAAACAATTTGGATTTGATAATGAATCCGAAAACGTTGGTGTCCAACAAACATTGGCTGTATCAGGATAAGTACCGGTATGCGAAAAGCTTAATCCTCCGATAGCAGAATTGAGAGAGATCGTAGTAGTTTGTCCAAAATCGGGATCAATAGCAGCAATCATGAAACAAGATTGAGAATTTGGTGGAATAGCAATATTAAAATTACTTGATCCATCGAAGCCTGACAAATTCGGAACTGTATTGGAACAGCTTTGTGCTATCAATGAAAGATCCCTCTCAACTTGACCAATTAATACACCATTTCTATATTCATTGACAAGTAAAGCATAGACTGAATAATCGGCTACCATAGCTCGACCGGAAAAAATACCAGTAGTTGAATTAAAAGTCATTAACGGACTAGAAATGAGTGGTTGGTAGGATGAATAACCTGCGAAATAAGATACAATTGAAACTGCAGAAGTCAAAGGTGTGATCAACTGCATGGTCAACGAATCCCCTTCGACATCATAAATTTGCTGGTCAATGCTAAATGAAGTCCCAAGGCAAACATACAAAAGAGGTTCTGCCAGGAATATTGGAGAATTATTATTCCCTTGGGAATTATTTATTAAGCAATAAACATAAAGGTCATCCGACCCTGCTCCTGCAATGGTTGTTAAAGAAGAGGAGCGAGCAGATTCACCGTGACTAATGGTCCAATTACAGGTTCCTGTAAGGACTACCGTATCGCTGTAAACAAATTTTTGAACTCCGATGTGAATTCCACCTTGACAAGTTGTAGGAACATCCTGTGGACAAAGAGGAACTAAATCAATACCGGAAGAAATCTGGCCAATACTAAAACTCTGTGTAGGAAAGCCGCAAGTATTTGTCACGTTTATAAGAATTGTTGCTGAAGGCTGAATTCCGGAACAGTCACGATAAAGCGTGTACCAAATTACATACGTGTTAGAATCGATACAGGTATAGGTTAGTTCCGCACCAAAAGCATGTGTTGCTTTGCTTTGGCGAGGGCAAAAGAAAAGGGTCAAGAATAAAACGGCGAAAATTAACTTACCGGTTGGCTTCATAGTTATATTTTAATAAAGGTAAATATAAAAACTACCTTTTGCTCATGAGGCTCGCTGCAAAGTTTTAATCAACAGGGCAAATACCTGAAATGTTGAAAAAATAGAAAATTAGAAATAATCAAACTGACATATTTCCAAATATAATAAAAGGTTTTGAAAATACAATTAAAACGGCATTAAAGGGAAGGAATCCAATTCTTCCTCTAGTCCCTACCGTATCAAAGTCACCGCCCCTTTTCTGACAATCTCTGTTCCATCCGGTTGAACTGAATTCAACAAGTAAATATATACAGCCTCCGGAGCATATCTGCTTTTACAGGTTCCATCCCAACCTGCTTTAGGATCTGTGGTTTCGAAAATCATTTCTCCCCAACGGTTAAAAATTCTAAGGCTGTAATTTTCTGATGAAACAAAAGCATTCGACGGATAAAATACTTCATTGAAAAATCCTCCCGGATGAAAAGCATTCGGAATAAAAATATTAGGCTGCTGAACTATACACACTTCATTCGATCTGGAAGTGTCAAGAAAGAAATAAGGATTCCCTATTGCTTCAACGGCTTCTATCACATAACAGAAATTCCCATCGGAGTAAAAATTATTTAATACCGACTGAATAAATGTTGAATCTCCCGGTTGGAAGGATGCAATCGGCAATGGACTCGAAATATTATTCACTGTCAGAAATAAATTGTACTCCCCTACTCCTGTTGGCCAATTGGCATAGTTCGTCCATTCAAGACTGTTAACATATTGTTGAATCGATTCTCCTGTCAATAAAATTGTATGACAAATCTGCGACTCCAAAACTTTTACCATACATGAATCCATGGTGAGAACCTTATAGTAGTATGGTCCTTCGGAAGTATTTACATTGTCGATAAAAATTATATTCGAAACGCCGGTAATTGACTGACTACCTACTTGTGAAAAAGTTCCTGTTGCAGAAGATGATCGCATCAATCGATATCCACTAACATTTGATAAAGGATCGACATATACTTTTACCTGAACTGTATTTTCTGCAATTACACTCACGCTCCGGATGTAAGAATACGCAGGAGGCGGAGGAAATGCTGAAACCAGACAAGAACGGCTTGAAGTGGACGTCCTTCGAACTGCTGAAGAAGCATCAATTGCTCTCACTCTGTAACAAAATGAAGAACCGCTGATTAAATTCGTATCTGTAAATGTTGTTGAATTGGTTGTGCCAATCACTGTTTCAGGGCCGCCGTTGATGCTCAATAAAATATCGTATGACGGTGCTAATGGCCAATAAGAATAAGCGTTCCAGCTCAAGGTGTTAGACTTACTGCAAAGATCGAATGAGGTGGTAAGAAACATGGTTGTATGCCCAACTCCTCTTCCACTTGGATTATTGCAACTATCAATAGCAACAACTGAAAATGTTACCGAACCACTTGATGCAGAAACAGTAGAATTATAAATTGTTGTCGGACGACCTGTCACTGTATCTAATGGCTGCCATAGTGCTCCTATACTTTGAAGAATGGAATAGAATTTTGTGTCGACCGATGGATTAATAATCCAACTTACAATTGCCATTCCGGTAATATCTACAGAAACGGAATCTAAAATAGGAATTGACGGTGTAACCAAATCTCGAAACCGATCACCTTTCACAGGAGAAACAGATTTGCATCCGCTTTGATCCATTACTTCTATTCGGTATCTGATGGTATCGTCACAGATGGAAATCAAATCGCTGTAAGTCATTGGTGAAGGAGCCGTCGTTGCATTCACTGAATCAATCAATGTAAAAATAGTTGAAGGATACTCTCTGAAAATACGATACCAAATACTGTTGGTTGGAACAAGCGGCTGCCGTGTTGCAACCCAAGCGAGATTTGCATATCCTATTCCCGGATTGTTAACATTTAATGCCAGTGCTCTGATGCTATCAGACAGAATATCGGCACTACCATTATTAAATTTATAAGCGATATAGTAATAGGCAGGATTCGTATAAGCGTTTGCTCCGGCATGGGTTTGAATGGTGTCGTTATAAATAAAAACACTGTCAATCGGCGAAAACGGACCGATTGGCGAAGTTGAATGGAACAGATACCAACATCTGAAATTTGCACCGGTCGTTAAGTTTCTATTCCAAGTAACCGTTACATCTCCATTTGCACTTATGGAAGTACAAAGCATATCTGTTGCTTTCGATTCGATAGAAATCATCGAAATGAAAAACAAAAAATAGAGATATCGCAAAATTCCGTGCATTGAGGTTAATATCCGGCAAAAATAGGCTTTCCCACGTTGTAAGGCAATTATTTACGGCCAACAACCAATTCTGTGAAGCCGGCAGGGTCTAAATACTTACGGGAAAGCTCCAAAATTTCATCAGGACCGATCGTTCGAAGTTTTTCAACATATCTTTCATAGTAGGAATAGTCCAATTCAGACAAATAAATCGATTTAAACCGCTCTGCCAGGTGGAATGCGCCGTCAATACCTTTGAGAAATGTTCCCAGCATATAATTTCTTACCATCTCTAATTCTTCCTCATCAACTAATTCACTACGCATGATGTCAATCTCATTGTAAATTTCTTTGATTGCGTCGTTGGTAACGTCTGCTCCTACTTCCGTTGAAATAAAATAATATCCATCTTGTTTCATTGAAACAACAACAGATCCGATTCCATAAGTATAGCCCTTCTCTTCTCTGATATTGGACATTAATCGGGAACCAAAATAGCCACCGAAAACAGTATTCATAACAGCAGCACCTGCGTAATCCGGATGTCTACGGTTAAAAAATGGCATTCCTATTCTAATTGCGGATTGTATTGCACCTTCTTTTTCTATGTAATGCTTTTTTTTAGGAGAAGTTTCAAACGCCGGATAAATTGTTTTTATTTTCCCGCCTGTTGTTTTTGATTTTCCCAAAAACTGATTTAATACTTTAATGGTTTCATCAGTAACCAATCCGGAAACAATAATAATGCAATTTGCGGGCGAATATTTCTTCTGATGAAAAGCTTTCAAATCAGCTGAAGTTAAAGTGTCGTAATTTTCCGGTTGAATATACAATCCATAAGGATGATTTTTTCCGAAAATTATTTCACCAAATTTTCTACGAGCAATAGAGCCAACTTTTTCATTGTCTACAATTAATCGCTGTATATTATTCTGCTTAAAAACCCCCAACTCTTTCTCGGGAAAAGTCGGGCCTTCCAAAACTGCTTGCACTAAAGGCAAGGTATCTTTCAAATATTTATTTAGCGAATACAAAATGATCGAACAAAAATCCGAGTTCTCGTCCGTCTCATAAAATGAGCCATAATAATCGATCATGTCAGCAATTTGCTGTGCAGAATACTTTGTAGTTCCTTCTGCCATCATTCTATTTGTAGCCGAATTCAGCAAAGGCTTATTCGGATCAAAGTCGATGTTATTGAACAATAATTCCACTTTCACCAACTCCTGAAAGCCTGCATTGATAGCATAAACTTCAATTCCGTTGTCAAGTGTATATTTCTTCGCCTGTGGGACATTCATTTTCTGAATACCCATTCTTGTCGGCTGATTTATTCTGTCTAGTACCAGTGTCATACTTTTAATTCTTACGATTTGATAAATAATACAATGTGGAGCAATTTTCTTTCCTGAAAATCTCTTTCGCACTTGCTCTGATTTCTTCTGCACTCACAGAACGGTATAGTCCTAATTCTGTATTCACCAATTCTGCATTGCCCATATATTCTGCAATAGCTAAATTCAAAGCTCTTCCGGCAAGATCCATTTCGGAAAACTCCATTGTGGATTCTACTTTATTCAATACTTTTTCCAATTCATCTTTTGTTACCACTTCAGAACAAACTTTTGTTATTTCTGCATCAATTGCTTGTTCTGCATCATTCATGCTTACACCTTTTACCAGCTTGCCTTCAATGATTAACAAACCCTTATCGAAATCTGCAGTTGAATATGCATTCACATCAGAAAACAATTTCTTTTCTTTCACCAGAACGTTGTAAAGCCGGGAAGATTTTCCGCGACTTAATATGTCTGTCAAAAGATCTACCGAATAAAATTCTTTATCCAGTCGTGAACACATATGATAAGCACGATACAGAGAATCATACGGTATATCTCTTTCAACAGTCAACTCGCGATATTCTGTTTGTGGTGGCTCAACAGGATATGGCGTTTTAGTCGGTGTTGTTCTTCTTATCTCACCAAACCATTTTTCTGCTAATTCAAATACCTCTTCAGCTTTTACTCCGCCGGCAACTGTCATGATAGCATTGTCAGGACAATAAAATTTGAAGAAAAATTCACGTACATCTTCTAATTTAGCATCTGCAATATGCTCAACAACTTTTCCTATTGTTGCCCATTGATAAGGATGAACTCTGTAGGCTAAGGGCCGCAACAATAACCAAACGTCACCATAAGGCTGATTCAAATATCGCTGCTTGAACTCTTCAATCACCACACTGCGCTGTACTTCCAGACTTTTTTCGGAAAAAGCCAGACTCAACATGCGATCACTCTCAAGCCAGAATCCTGTTTCAATATTATTCGCAGGAAGTGTGAGATAATAATTGGTGACATCGTTGTTTGTCCATGCATTGTTATCACCTCCGGCAAGTTGCAAAGGGGAATCGTATTCAGGAATATTTACAGACCCACCAAACATTAAATGCTCAAAGAGATGTGCGAATCCTGTCTTCTCCGGATTTTCATCGCGTGCACCAACACGATATAAAATGTTCACGGTTGCCAACGGTGTTGAAGGATCTTCATGCACCAGCACTTTAAGTCCGTTCGAAAGTATTTTGGATGAGTATTTTATCAAGGGATTATATTTTAATCTTATTAATTATACGAAGTGTTTTTTTGCAAGATGAAATAAATATCAACATCAATAACCACCTGCTCTTTTGCGAAGGAACCATTCCAGACTTAAAAGCGCCAACAGAATGAAGAAAATTGCTTTTACATCTACTAAGTCACGCAATTTGTAATGTGAATACGAAACTGTTTTCATATCGTCTCTCTTCAATAATTGCTCTTTTAATTCAGTCAACTGATTTGGATAAAACATTGAGCCTCCATTTTTAATTGACAAATTATTCAGCAAGATATGATCAGCTACACTTTCACCTTGCTCTGCCTGCAATAAACTTATTGTAAATTGACCTGACGATGAATAGACTTTGTCAGAAACTTTAACCGATGCTTTATATTTATAATCACCGGCTGACATATATCCGGCATTGAGATTATAAGCTTTATCTGTTTTAGAGAAGGTATATGAAAAGTTTTTTCCATCAGGATTAGTAATGATCATGTTTACATCAGGTGTATTGATTAATTCATAATTATCATTATACACTTCGCCATCAAAAACGACTTGCTCATTTTCATTCACATTGCTTTTAGAAATTAAACGGAAATGAGTTTTATTTTCTTTTACACTTAAATTCTGAACTGTTTTTAAAAGCCATTCATTGAAAATATCGAAATTCC
>CAYHCU010000063.1:0-12761 GCA_964355035.1 uncultured Flavobacteriales bacterium
GACTTATGACTTATGACTTATGACTTATGACTTATGACTTATGACTTATGACTTACGACTTATGACTTTTGAATTATGACTTTTGAATTATGACTTTTGAATTTAAACTCCCGAAACAACCGCCTCATGCAACCTTATCACCTGAGGTATCAACATCTGCTTCTCATCATTATAGATCACAAAATTTGAACGACTGATTCTTTCTTCATCGGTAATTTGATGAGAGATTATCTTTTCTAATTCTGCTTTTGATTTTTTATCGCGTTGACGTAATCGTTCTATTCGAAGTTCAATCGGCGAGCTGACTGTAATAATAACATTGCACATCGAGCTAGCACCGCTTTCAAAAAGTATCGCAGCTTCTTTTATCAAGTACGGAAAACCTTTGTGGCTTTCCACCCAATTCTCAAAATCCCATTTTACAATCGGGTGAACTATTTTATTTAGTACAGAAAGCTTTTCATCGTTATTGAAGACAATTTCTGCTAATTTCTTACGATCGATATTCCCGTTTTTATCTAATGCTTCTTCTGAAATTTGTGTTTTGATGCTTTGTTTTAGCTCAGGATATTTATCATACAATTGTTTTGCAGCTGAATCAGCTTCGTAAACAGGAACCCCCAATTGAGCGAATATCTTACATACAACAGATTTTCCGCTTCCAATACCACCGGTGATACAAACTATTTTCATTGCTTACGCAAGATATAATCAACTCGTTCCGGCTCAGCAGAAGCAGATCGTACGAATGCAGGACGAGTGATAAGTTGGATTGATAATTTTTCAGGATGCAGTTTTTCTAAATTTCCGGCATCTACGATAGCATCAAACATAGCAGGAGATACTTTATTGAAATTACTCAGTGATGTTACATACCTCACTTTAATTTTCTCCGGAAATGTTTTCAGGGAAAATCCGCGTGAAACATTTATTGCATTCACAGGCACATCAACTGTACCCTCTGTAAATTTTTCCACCGGTAAGGTGACTGTTACTTCAGAAACATCATATGTCAAAAGCTTATTTTTAATCAATGAAATTTTTCTTTTAAAAGTCGACTTCAATTCACCGGTTTCTATTAATTCAGTTTTGATAAACTTCAACTTTGAAAGAATAGCAGGAGGCCCGGAAACTTCTATGAATGCAGGAAAAATAATTGGGCTACTGCTCGTATCAAATTGACGGGCAAATGTTGCTTTTAAATCCAGTAAAACCGGAACTGCTTTTGTTACTCTGTCTCTGAAATTAAAGACAATTGAATCAGGCTCGAAACCTGAAACCGTGACATCCTTTCCTAACTGTTCATTGAAATCAGGCAAAAAAGATTTTGTAGCCAATGACATAAATCCTGAAGAAATGTAAGAGGATTTCATTTTCGAGGCCACATCAATTTCAATCGACTCTTGTTTTTTCTTGAAGCCAAAGGAAATAATTCGGAAGCCTGTTGTTTTCACAATTACGGAAATTTCTTTCGGCAAATCATTTATTACAACTTTTTTACCGGGAATATTGACGTAAGTAACGGGAATACTGATTCTGGTATTATAATTATTTGACAAAGCAATTAAAAACCAAAAGAGTGCCGAGATAATAAAACAGATCAGAACGACCGACAGTTTCCTGTTCAATCGTAATCCAACTTTGGATTGATTGCTTAAAAGGTTTTGATTTACGTCTTTCACGATTAAAACTTAACCTTCAATAGTACGAAATAATTATGACTTTGCAGGAGTTGTTGAAGCAGTGTCCAAAGCACGGGTTGCATCAGCAGAAATTGCAGATTTTTCACAACGAACCTTTACATTCGAATCGATTTCTAACATAAATGTAGTATCGTTTACCTCCACAATTCGTCCGTGAATACCTCCAATGGTAACGACTTTTGCTCCTTTTTGAATTGATTCACGAAACTCTTTTTCTTGTTTCTGCTTTTTCATCTGAGGACGGATCATAAAAAAATAGAAAACCACTATAATTGCAACTAAAAATACCAGTTGCATTGCACCACCGCCTTGTTGTGCTTGTAATAAAATTGAAGTTAATGTATTCATCTTTTGGAGATTTTTTTATCTTAATTATGGTTTAATTACGTTTGCTTTAATTCTTATCACATAAGTATTAGGGATTGTATTTGCAATTAAAGTTACTGTCTTATCTTGCATTCCTTCCTTACCTTCACTGTTAAAAGTTACATTGATAATTCCTTTCTCACCGGGCTTAACAGGATCTTTTGGAAATTCAGGAACGGTACACCCGCAGCTTCCATTTGCTGAGCGAATCACCAAATCACCGTTGCCGGAATTATTAAATTGAAAGGCAAAAGTAACACTCTCGCCTTGTGTGATTGTCCCAAAATCATGCTCTTCAGTTACAAATTCGTATTTAGGCACATGGTCTTTTGAGTTCCCGCTTGCAGATCCTGTTGTGGGATTGTTCACTACATCTGTATTGATTGCATTCTCCGGCACATCCGGATTTGTCTTGGCTGTACATGCAGCTAAGACAATTATTAAAAGTAAAATTGAAATGTATTGTCCTATTGAAGTCTTCATTTCTATCAGATGTTTTTCTTTAATTGCAAAAATAACAATCTTAGCCTAATAATCCTCTACCTGTTTTGTTAATTCTACCTAGCTCTTTATAATCAATTGCCAATTTATCGAGAACACCATTCACAAATTGTTTGCTTTTTGGTGTACTGAAATCTTTCGAAATATCAATGAACTCATTAATTGTAACCTTTATCGGAATATTCGGAAAAGTGATCAATTCCGTTAAGGCCATTTTCAAAATCAAAATGTCCATCAAAGCAATTCTTTCCACATCCCAATTCTTGGTCCGCTCACTAATGGCCTCTTCGAATTCCTTGTTATTCAGAATCGTCTGATTGAAAAGTTTTCTTGCGAATTCTTTGTCATCCTCTTCATCTTTATACAATGGCAACAATTCAAATTTATCAGTGTCGTAGAAACTTTTCATTGTACGACCTATTATGTGCATAATGAAATCAAAATCTTCATTCCAAAAAATGTTCTCTTCTTCAATATGATGTTGAATAGACTCTGACTTCTCAATGAATTTTTTGAAAACAGTGGCTAGAAAATCTCTTTCCGATGCTTCATCATTTTCTATAAACTGACGATATTCATCTGACTTTTTTATTTCAAGGAAGATTTTTCTGACTAAATCCTGTTCTTTCTGCCAGCTCATTTTCGTACGATTCAATTGGCGGATAAATTCCGGGTCTTTTTCCATTTCAAGGATAAAGCGTAAATTGAATAAACGATGCTTGGCTGCTAATTCTGATTTATTAGGGAAAAATTTAGTATGAAGATCATCTGCATCATTCTGATCCAAGTCTGCAAGTTCTTTAATCAAAAGAAGTAAATAAATATACAATTCATACACCTTATCTACACTTCTAATCATCTCACGCTCGGCAATTGCAAGATCATTTTTTTCAGCTTGAAAGAAAGCGTATAAGGCCTGAAGAACTTTTATTCGTAATTGTCGCCTGCTGAGCATATCGTCGGTGAGTGGTAAGTGGTGAGTGGTAATTGATAATGGATAATGGACAATGGATAATGGATAATGGATAATGGATAATGGATAATGGATAATGGATAATGGACAATTGGTGGTGACGAATGCTAATTAATGAACATTACAATTCATAACTTTAAACGAAAAGTGATAATTTACAAAGCAGCTCTCACCTACTACTCACCACTTACTACTCACCACTAACTACTTACCACTAACTACTCACCACTTACTTTTTAGAAGCAATTCGTTCTTCTGCCATTTTCTTCGCAGCTTCAATGGTGGGAATTTTTTCAGCCACAGCTTTTTTGAAAATAGCTAAAGTTGTATCGTAAATTTCTTCAGTGTGTTGAAGTGCTACTTTTCTGTCATAGCCATTTAACTCTGAATATACGTTAATCAACCCACCGGCATTAATTAAAAAATCGGGTGCGTATAGAATTCCTTTTTGATCCAGCATCGGTGCATGGATAAATTCATCTGCCAATTGATTATTCGCAGCTCCTGAAACAACACCACATTTCAAACGGGCGATATTTTCGGTATTTAATGTTGCACCTAAAGCACATGGAGCATAAATGTCCATATCAACATCATAAATTGCATCTAAGGAGACAACCTCTGCATTGTACTTTGCCGCAATCACCTTTAAATGATCTTGATTAATATCAGTAATATATGCTTTCGCTCCTTCTTCCGAAACCAAACGCAAGAGGTGTTCTCCCACATGTCCGATTCCTTGAATTGCTATTTTTTTTCCTTTTAAACTATCGATACCCCACTTTTGCTTTGCTGAAGCTTTCATTCCCATGAAAACACCATAAGCAGTAACCGGAGATGGATCGCCACCACCACCCATTGACTCAGGTAAACCAGTCACATGTTTAGTCGATTTATAAACGTTCACCATATCCTCTGTTGAAGAACCTACATCTTCTGCAGTAATGTATTTTCCATTCAATGACTCAATGAACTCACCGTACTTTACAAACATTGCAGGTGTCTTATCTACTTTTGCATCACCGAAAATAACTGCTTTTCCGCCACCTAATTTCAACCCTGAGATGGCTGCTTTATAAGTCATTCCACGTGAAAGTCTTAATACATCATTTAATGCTTCTGCCTCTGATTTATAATCCCACATTCTAGTCCCTCCTAAAGCGGGCCCTAAAGTTGTGTTATGAATAGCAATTATTGCCTTTAAACCGGTACCTTTGTCGTGACAAAAAATTATCTGTTCGTGGTCTGAAAAAGAAGGATTCCCAAATACAAAGCCGGTCGCAGTTTTGGCCTCTTTTACATCTTTTACGTCAATCATAGCATAGATTAATTAGTATTGTTTCGCATTTTGCGGGGCAAAGGTAGGGTTATTTTCCAAGGCCGCAAACAAGCCTGTTTAACATTGATAATGAAAGAATTAAAACACTTAAATAAGTATTTCCTCAAATACAAATGGATGCTCATTATTGGAGGATTATTTGTAATCGCGCAGAATTTTGGGGCTATCTACCCTGCTCAGGTCATTAGAAAATCACTTGATGCAGTTATGCTTTCAATGAAATCCGGCCCTTCCGGACAGTCACAAAATGCCGTAGACGAAATTAAACATCAAGTTGGAATGTTTCTTCTTTTGATAATGGTGGTTGCTCTTTTGCGTGGTGTACTGATGTTCCTGATGCGCCAAACCATCATTGTTATTTCAAGGCGAATTGAATACGATTTGAAAAATGAAATCTATGATCAGTATCAAAAACTGTCCCTTGCATTTTATAGACGCAATAATACCGGTGACCTGATGAATCGAATCAGCGAAGACGTTGGCCGCGTGAGAATGTATGTCGGTCCCGCTCTCATGTATACTATCAACTTAATTGTACTTTTTATATTGATCACCGGTAGTATGTTTTTAGTGAATGTAAAACTCACTCTTTATGTATTGGCTCCGCTTCCATTTTTATCAATCTCTATTTATTATGTCAGCAATATGATGAATAAAAAAAGCGAAGAAGTCCAAACTCAACAAAGTCGCTTAAGTACATTCGTTCAAGAAGCATTTTCCGGAATCAGAATTTTGAAATCTTTTGTGAAAGAAGAATCGTCAACAAAAGATTTTGCAACTGAAAGCGAAGTTTATCTAAAGAAAAACATGCAATTAGTAAGAATCAACGCCTTCTTTTTTCCTTTGATGTTACTGTTGGTGGGATTAAGTACTCTGCTTACGGTGTATATCGGCGGACAAGAAGTCATTGCCGGAAGAGCTACAACAGGAAATATTGCAGAGTTTATTATCTATGTCAACATGCTCACCTGGCCGGTTGCTTCGTTAGGCTGGGTAACGTCCATCATTCAACGTGCAGCAGCATCTCAACAACGTATCAACGAATTTCTCCACCTGGAACCTGAAATTATTTCAACGAATTCAATCAACAAAAGTATTAACGGTAAGATTGAATTCAAGAACGTAAGTTTTGAATATCCCGATTCAGGGATCAAAGCATTAAAAGATGTTTCTTTTACTGTTAATCCCGGAAAATCATTGGCAATACTAGGAAAAACCGGAAGTGGGAAATCGACCATTGCGAATCTTCTTTTACGAATGTATGACTCCACCAATGGGAAAATATTAATCGATGATACGTTTATCGAAAACCTTTCCTTGACTTCTCTCAGAAAACAAACGGGATATGTACCACAAGATGGTTTTCTTTTCAGTGATTCAATTGCCAACAATATTGCTTTTGGATTAACGGATACTATTCCCGAAAAAGAAAGGGCAGAATTAATTTTTACGGCAGCTAAACAAGCGGTGATCTATGACAACATAAATGATTTTCCAAGGAAATTTGAAACGATGATTGGCGAAAGAGGAATCACTTTGTCAGGTGGACAAAAACAAAGGCTCTCTATTGCCAGAGCAATTATTAAACAACCGAAAGTTTTGATTTTCGATGATTGCTTAAGTGCAGTCGACACTAATACCGAACGAAAAATTCTGGATAATCTTCAGAATATAATGAAAGGAAGAACTTCAATAATTATTTCTCATCGCATTTCAAGTCTTAAGCATGCCGATGAAATAATTTTTCTGGATGGTGGAAGAATTGTTGAACGCGGAAACCATAATTTACTTATGGAAAAGGATGGCGAATATGCAAAACTGTTTGAGAAACAAATGCTGGAGGAGCTGGAGGGATGATGGATAATTGATAATGGATAATGAAGAATGAAAAATGAAGAATGGAGAATGAAGAATGAAGAATGAAGAATGGCAGCAGTGTAGCCACGAACTTACTACTTACTACTCACCAAAAATCAAAAAGGCGTATCCTCTTTCATATCATTCATCCTCGAACTCACAATCATTCTGTTATTCGGGAATGCCGTAACGCTTCCGGAGGGCGCTTCAAAATCGGATTCACTGGCATCTAAGTCTGTAAATTTGGCAAGGTGACTTATGAATTTTAATTTAACGCTATCTAAAGCACCATTTCTGTGTTTGGCGATAATAATTTCGGCAATCCCTTTGGTTGGATTATTTTCTTCATCAGTATCGATTCCGTAATATTCAGGGCGATAAATAAAAGTCACAATATCCGCATCTTGCTCAATGGCTCCTGACTCACGTAAGTCACTTAACAAAGGGCGTTTTGTACCACCACGAGACTCAACTGCACGACTTAACTGCGATAAAGCAATTACCGGCACATTTAATTCTTTCGCAATAGCTTTTAAGGAACGTGAAATAGTACTGATCTCTTGTTCGCGATTTCCATTCTTTGAATCAACGTCTGAACGCATCAACTGAAGATAATCGATTACAATCAGTTCAACATCATACATTGCTTTCAATCGTCGGCATTTTGAACGAAGATCGAAAACTGAAAGAGATGGTGTATCATCAATATAAATAGGAGCAGAAGATAACTTACCTGTCATTGAAATAAGTTTTTGCCATTCGGCATTATCCAAAGTTCCTTTACGTAATTTATCAGACGGTATTCCTGTCTCTGATGATATCATTCTCTGGACAAGTTGTACTGACGACATCTCAAGAGAGAAGATAGCAACCGGTCGTTTAAATCCTATAGCAGCATTTCGGGCCAGCGATAAAACCAAAGCAGTTTTACCCATACCCGGACGAGCTGCAACAATTATTAAATCCGATTTCTGCCAACCTGAAGTAACCCTATCTAAATCTGTAAATCCACTTTGAACACCGGTAATACCCGTACCATGTAATCGTGCTGCTTCAATTTGCTTGTAAGCTTCACTGACCATCGTACTCATCTCCTGATAATTTCTGCGGATATTTCCTTGCGCTACTTCAAAAAGATTTTTTTCTGCTTTATCTAAAAGTAAGAATACATCAGATGTGTCTTCGTAAGCATCTTTAATTGTCTCTGCAGAAATTCGAATTAATTCACGTTGAATATGCTTTTGAAGAATGATTCTCGAGTGAAATTCAATATTCGCAGCAGATGCTACACGATTGGTTAATTGAGTGATTGCAAATGGACCTCCTACTATATCTAACTCACCGCTTTTCTTTAATTCATTCGTAACTGTTAAAATATCGATTGGTTCTGAGCGCTCAAATAATCTTCTTATCGCTTGAAATATTAATCGATGTGTATCTTTATAAAATGAATCCGGATGCAGGATGTCTATCACTTTTGTCAAGGCATCCTTTTCTAACATCAACGCACCTAAACACGCTTCTTCCAGATCCAATGCCTGTGGGGGAAGTTTGCCGAATTGCTGTGTTTGAAATGTGTTCACAGCAGACTTACTGCTTGGACCACGCTTTCTTGCAAGCGATTCGTTATAATTAGGTTGACCTTGATCTGACATATTTAAATTTACTAAACCGTTGTTTAATACGATTTTTTGGGATTAAAATTTTGTTAAAAGGGATGCGAAGCTAATTAAAACCGACCGCTGAGGAGGCCTTTGTTAATAACTTTAGTATCTTTGAAAAAAGGTGTTCTAAATGTACAAAATAAGTCGTAAAAACAAACGGTTTTTTTCGAAAGGATTGAAAATCTTGACAATAATTTTTGCCTTACCTGTTTTCTTTACAACGATTTTGCTTTCCTGCACAAAAAAATCAGATCCAAATTATTCAGGTGATATTGTAAGTCCTTCCGATGGAGCCATTTTTAACTACAATGACACCATTCGTCTAATCGGCTTCGTCAATTGTGATCAGAGTATCGATTATGCAGAATTGGCTTTACGCTCTGACTCAACTACCATTCGAATAAGATTGTATCCACATTCCGGCAATTACCTGACTTTTGACACGACGCTCTCTTTACTTGATGGTTATTTTTCTAATTCAAGTGATTATGATATTAACCTTGACTTCAAGTCTGAAGATTTCTCCGCTTTAGTAAGAAAAAAACGTATCCATATTAACACAATTCCACGCACCACTTTAAAAACTTTTTTTGTTTCCGGGACTCCAAACAATCCTAGCCTGTTCGAGCTTAACAACGCTGTTCCTACTCTTATTAATTCATATCATTTCAGTTTTTTAGAATTAAAAATTGATAATCACTACAGGAGAATTTACATGAACGGGAAAGAAAAAACGATAGGATTAGATGCTCGGGATAATTCTGAACTATTTCAACTCTCACCCATTGCATTGAATTCAGATTCCTTTATTTCTGCCCAACTTTATGAAAACTTGCTTCTGCTCAATAGAAATGATGGAAACATCGTTTTCTACAATGCAAATGGACAAAGACAAGGAGAAACAGGGGAAAACTTGTTTATTCGTCCACTATTCACCTATGGATATTTTCCCTATTTGTTCTCTTCCTTCCTAAAAAATAATGACCGAATAATTGCTTTAAACTTCTTCCCAAGTGGCCATGCCCGTCAAGAATTAGTAGTTGATTTCGATATTCTCGGATTTAATGAAATTTCACCAGAAGAAATTTTAGTTGCCGGAAATAAAAACGGTCACACCATTATTTATAAGTATTTAGTTCTAGGCAATACCATTCAGCAGTTAAAAGACATTCCCAATACTATCACCACCAAGTCATTCAATTATTATCCAGGAAGTTTTCTCCTATTGACAAACGCCGGATTAATAAAATATGATTACCCTTCAAATTCGACAATTACGGTTAACAGTGGTGTATACTCAGGCGTTAATTATGATGAAGTAAATGACATACTGTATTGTTTTTCAGGACATAATATCACGCAACTTCAGGGGAATTCTTTCGCTGATCTTGGAACACAAAGTTTCCCGGATAGCATCATGGCTGTGTCGGTTCTTTATTCCAAATAAGACTTAAAATTTCGGATGGCAGATGGCGGATTGTGGATTTTAGCCTGCTCCAAATCCGAAATCCAAATTCCGAAATCCGAATTCCTTTATTCCACGTCATATTTAACTATATTGCAAGCCTCAAACTACTAAAAGGAATGAATTTTCTCGACTTCGAAAAACCGATTGCAGATTTATTAGAGCAGATTGAAAAGCAGAAAACAATCGGAGAAAAAAGTAAGGTTGATGTTAGTGTTGCAGTTCGCCAATTAGAATTAAAGCTAGCGGAAACACGAAAAAACCTTTATTCTGACTTGACGCCTTGGCAGAGAGTTCAGCTTTCACGACATCCTGATCGTCCCTATACTCTCTCGTATATCGATGCTATTACAGATAAAAACTTCGTTGAACTTTTCGGTGATCGCACGGTGAAAGACGACAAAGCCATTGTTGGCGGACTTGGTTCTATCGATGGACAAACAGTTGTGTTTATTGGTCAACAAAAAGGAACGACTACAAAACAGCGCCAGTTCAGGAATTTCGGTATGGCTAACCCGGAAGGTTATCGCAAAGCTCTTCGCTTAATGAAAATGGCAGAGAAATTCAATAAGCCTGTCGTGACATTGATTGATACTCCAGGAGCTTTTCCAGGATTAGAAGCAGAAGAACGTGGACAAGGTGAAGCAATTGCAAGAAACTTATTTGAAATGGCTCGCCTCAAAGTTCCTATCATCTGCATTATCATAGGCGAAGGTGCTTCCGGTGGGGCATTAGGCCTAGGCATTGGAGACAGAGTACTGATGTTAGAAAACACCTGGTATTCGGTGATCTCTCCTGAATCCTGCTCTTCTATTCTATGGAGAAGCTGGGACTACAAAGAAAAAGCTGCTGAAGTTCTAAAACTTACTGCTGACGATATGTTAAAGCAAAAACTTATCGATGGAATTATTAAAGAACCCATCGGTGGTGCTCATACTCAGCCGGAGCAAATGTTTAAGATTGTCAAAAATGAAATCCTTAAGCATCTAACTGTTTTAAAGAAAATGACTCCTACAGAATTAGTTGATAAAAGAATCGACAAATTCTGCGCTATGGGAGTTGTCGTTGAATAAATTTCTCTTTACTATAAATCAAATCACGTGTCCTTAGAATCCCACATGAATGAGGCTATTCGCCTTTCATTCGAAACCATGCGCAACAATACCGGTGGCCCATTCGGTGCCGTCGTTGTAAAAAATGGAGAAATTATTGCCCGTGGATATAATAAAGTTGTATCATCGAATGATCCGACTGCACATGCGGAAATTGTTGCCATCCGAGAAGCATGCAAAGCATTAAATAGTTTTCAGCTTGACGATTGTGAAATTTATACCAGCTGCGAACCTTGCCCGATGTGCATGTCAGCAATTTATTGGGCGCGCCCTGCCAAAGTTTATTATGCCAATTCTAAAAAAGATGCTGCTGATATTGGCTTCGATGACGATTTCATCTATGAAGAATTAGCATTGCCGTATGAGAAAAGAAAAATCCCGCTGATACGGGTTATGGAAAAAGAAGCACTTTTAGCTTTTAAAGAATGGGCAAGCAAATTAGATAAAACTGAATACTGATTCTACCCACTTGTAAACTCCACTAACGTGATTTCTTTCCCAAATTGTAAGATCAATATCGGCTTGCACATTACTGAAAAACGTGCAGATGGATTTCACAATCTGGAATCAATATTAACACCTGTCTACTGGCAGGATATTCTTGAAATTGTTCCCAATGATGAAAACCAAATCGATGTTGATTTTAAAACATCGGGAGTGAGGCTTTTTGGATTAAAAGAAAATAATTTATGTGCTAAAGCTTACAAACTTTTAAAAGAGCATTACCCTCTTCCACCGATAAAAATTCACCTTCACAAAATCATTCCTATCGGTGCAGGACTTGGTGGAGGTTCTTCTGATGCCACATTTACAATGATAATGCTGAACAAAATGTTCAATTTGAATATTTCCAATGAAGACATGGAACTATTTTCGGCAAAACTTGGAACCGATTGTCCTTTCTTCCTTCATAACCAAACTATTTTCGCCCATGAAAAAGGTGATATATTTGAAAAACTAAAAAACCAATCAAAACAATATTTTATAGTTTTGATTAAACCAAAAATTCATGTCAACACAACTCAAGCTTACTCATGGATTAAACCTGTAAAACGTAAAGCATCGTTGAAAGAATTAATTATGCAACCAATAGAGTCCTGGAAAGAAAACATTTTCAATGATTTTGAAATACCTGTTTTTGAGAAATATCCTGCCATCAAAAATATAAAAGCACGATTGTATAAGTTAGGAGCCATTTATGCAAGTATGAGTGGTAGCGGCTCAACCGTTTATGGAATTTTTGAGGATGAAAAACATTTGAATACTTACTTTCGGTCTTCGGTTTTGTATCAGGGGAAAATCACTATATAAATTTCTATGCATCTAGTTACTTTACTATACGCCATCTCCCATTTCTCTGCGTAAAATCTGTGTTTGATCTGCGGAATCCGCGGTATCTGCGGGAAATAAATGCAGTGAATTTTCTCCCGCGGATTTCGCGGATTTCGCAGATTAAAACGCAGATTCAATGTGTAACTTCAAGAAAAATTGGATTGCTTTTACCGTCGTGCCTAGTGACCGACGAGTTCCTTACAGGATGACACGCAAGCGCACTTTAAAGGGGGACAGAAAGGTAAGGCTACGAGATTCCTTAGGAATTTACTACACATTTATTCACTTGCCTCAAAGGGAAAAAGGCGATTTTACGTTCATAGCTAATGCAGTAGGCATCTCGTCGCCTTACGTTACTCCTCCTCCCAATAATGCGATCACTGTGTCATCCTGTAAGGCAATGTCATTAAGTTAAGCATTTAAAATGCTGGTTTGTAATTAGTAAACGT
>CAYHCU010000064.1:0-12722 GCA_964355035.1 uncultured Flavobacteriales bacterium
GCACAGAAACCAAAAGAAATTAAATTTTAATTAAAGAACTGATTTAATATGGCAACCATTCATTCTCTCGGCCGCAGAAAAACATCCGTTGCACGCGTTTATTTAGAACCGGGCAATGGCGAGATCAAGATTAATTCACGTGACTGGAAAGAGTATTTTCCAACAGGTCCGTTACAATATATTTTAACACAGGCGCAAACTGTTATAAATGTAGTGGAAACCTACGATATCAAAATCACCGTTGACGGTGGTGGTATCAAAGGCCAGGCAGAAGCAGCTCGATTAGGGATTGCCCGTGCTCTTGTAAAGATCAGTGAAGAAAACAAATCACCGCTTCGTAAAGAAGGTTTGTTAACGCGTGACCCACGTATGGTTGAGCGTAAAAAACCGGGACAAAAGAAAGCGCGTAAGAAATTCCAGTTCTCTAAACGTTAACATTATCAGGTGGCTCCTCAGGAGCCATCTTTGAACAAATAAATTATCAACTCCAATTTCAATGTCAAGAGTTTCATATCAAGACTTATTAGAAGCAGGTGCTCACTTCGGTCACTTGAAGAGCAAATGGAATCCAAAAATGGCTCCGTATATTTTCATGGAAGCCCGTGGAATTCATATTATCGACTTAAATAAAACAGTTGCTAAGATCGACGAAGCCGCCGCTGCAATGAAGCAAATCGCAAAATCAGGTAAAAAGATTTTGTTTGTTGCTACAAAAAAGCAAGCTAAAGAAATCGTAGCCAACGGTGCGACCAAGGTAAACATGCCTTTCATCACTGAGCGGTGGCCTGGTGGTATGTTAACAAACTTTGCTACTGTACGTAAGTCGGTGAAGAAGATGGCAGGTTTTGAGAAAATGGCAACGGATGGTACATTCGATAACATTTCCAAAAAAGAGCGTCTTCAGATTTCCCGTCAGAAAGCGAAAATGGAAAAGTTTTTAGGATCGATTTCAGATCTTAGTCGTTTACCGGCAGCTCTTTTCATAGTTGATACAGTGAAAGAACACATTGCAGTTGCAGAAGCTCACAAATTGAACATTCCTACATTTGCAATTACTGATACCAATACAGATCCAACTCAAGTTGATTTTGCAATTCCTGCAAATGATGATGCGACAAAATCAATATCAATTATCATTGATACAATGGTAAAAGCAATTGAAGAAGGTTTAGCAGAACGCAAAATCGACAAAGAAATAGAGAAAGAAAAAGAAGGAGAAGAAGGTTCTGAAAATTCAGAAATGGCAATGGAACTTTCTTTTGACGAAGAACCAAAAGAAGAAGGTGGAAAACCGGCAGCTCCGGCGGCAGGAAAAGGCCGTCCTCGCCGTGGTAATACACCAAGTGGTGGTCCACGTAAAAAATAAGTTTTACTTTTAAAGAATAGGAGATATAGCAATGATTCCTGCACCAATCAGCGCAGCAGACGTAAACAAACTTCGCCAACAAACCGGTTCCGGAATGATGGATTGCAAAAAGGCTTTAACAGAAGCCAATGGAGATTTCGAAGCAGCAGTTGACATTTTACGTAAAAAAGGTCAAAAAATTGCGGCAAATCGTCAGGATCGTGAAGCAAAAGAAGGTTATGTATTCGGTAAAGTAACAGCGAATGGCAAACAAGGTTTTGTAGTTGCAGTTTGTTGCGAAACAGATTTCGTAGCCATAAACAGTGATTTCGTGAAATATGGTGAGTCCATTCTTGACCTTGCTATGAGTGCAAATCCTAAGAATGTTGACGAATTAAAAGCTCTTAAATTAGGAGATCGTACCGTTGGTGAAACATTGATTGACCAAATGGGAAAAATCGGTGAAAAAATTGATGTAGTTGACTTTCAAAATGTAAGTGCAGAGAAAGTGATTATTTACAATCACCCGGGAAATAAATTAACATCGGTAGTTGCTTTCGATACAGCTAATCAATCAGTTGCAGAAGCAGGTCGCGATATAGCAATGCAAGTTGCAGCAATGGCACCCGTAGCAATCGACAAAGACGATGTAGATGCAAGCTTATTGGAACGCGAAATTGAAATTGCAAAAGAGCAAATTCGTGCAGAAGGCAAGCCTGAAAATATGATTGAAAAGATATCTGCCGGCAAAATCAATAAATTCTATTCAGAATACACGTTGTTAAACCAACAGTTTATAAAAGACGAAAAGAAAACTGTTCGTCAATACCTCGAAGGAATCGATAAAAATGCCCACATTACCGCTATGAAGCGGGTGAAACTGGGCTAAGAATTATAAAAGAATAGTAAAAAGAGAACGAGAGTTCTCTTTTTTTTTGTGACAACATTTTTTTGAAAGTAGGATACATAATCACTAAATGTTGATTTACCGGAAAATGAATGCGGCCAAAAAAAAATCTATATCTTCGCAATGGAAAAACACTCTCTATGAAATACAAACGCATACTACTCAAACTTAGCGGTGAGGCCCTGATGGGTGAAAAGGATTTCGGTATTGATCACGATATTTTACGTCAATATTCGGAAGAAATCAAAACGATTGTGGATAAAGGAGTAGAAGTTGCAGTAGTAATTGGCGGAGGAAATATTTTTCGAGGTGTTGGAAATGATTCCGGTGATGTGATCGACAGAGTTCAAGGCGACTACATGGGTATGTTGGCTACAGTCATAAACAGTATGGCGCTTCAATCGGCGATGGAAGGAATTGGTGTGAAGACAAGATTGCAATCTGCGATAAAGATGGAACAGATCTGTGAACCATATATTAAACGCCGAGCAGTACGACATTTAGAAAAAGGTCGTGTAGTAATTTTTGGTGCGGGAACCGGTAATCCATATTTTACAACTGATACAGCGGCATCATTAAGAGCAATTGAAATTGGTGCCGATGTGATTTTAAAAGGAACACGAGTAGATGGAATTTATTCTTCTGATCCTGAAAAAAACAAAGATGCAATACGCTATGAAACAGTGACCTTCGATGAAGTCTATGAAAAAGGATTGAAGGTGATGGATCTTACTGCTTTTACACTATGTAATGAAAACAAGGTTCCGATCATTGTATTCGACATGAATAAATCTGGAAACTTGCTGAAAGTCGTAGAAGGAGAATCAATTGGTACATTAGTAGAATTTTAAAATAATCTATAAATCTAAAATACAACGCTTATGTTAGATGCAAATAAATTGATCAATGAATCGAAAGTACATATGCAAAAAGCGATCGATCATCTTGAAGTTGAATTGACAAAGATCCGTGCGGGTCGCGCCAATGCGTCGATGCTGGATATGATCCAAGTCGACTATTACGGAACCAATACACCTCTTTCACAAGTAGCAAGTATTACCACACCTGATGCACGCTCACTTGCTATTCAACCATGGGAGAAATCAATGATTCGTCCTATAGAAAAAGCAATCCTTGACTCCAATCTTGGATTCACACCGCAGAACGATGGAACAATCGTTCGTATCAATATTCCTGCACTCACAGAAGAACGAAGAAAAGAATTGGTAAAAAAGACCAAAGCAGAAGTGGAACACGGAAAGGTGGGTATTCGCACCATTCGTAAAGAGGCGAATGATTTAATTAAAAGAGAAGCTAAAACTGTTCCCGAAGATGTTGCAAAAGGTCTAGAAGATCAGATTCAGAAAATGACCGATCAATTCATTGCCATTGTCGATAAACACCTTGAGGCGAAGGAGAAAGAAATTATGACGATATAGTGAGTGGTAAATGGTGAGTGGTAAGTGGTGGTCTCCAAATTACTGTCAAATGACTTGCACAGAAGATAAAAAACATATAGGATTATTTCAGGGTCACAATCATTTTCTGGAGAGTGAACAAAATTTCTCGCGCATCTATTTTTAACCATAAGGAAAAATCTGATTCTGTTAACAGTCGTACTTAGAAACCTACAAGGTTCTTACAGAATGACAATCGTGTTGATTATAAGGGAAGAGAGAGAAAGAAAACCTACAAGATTCTTTCAGAAGATAACTGTTACCTAATGCGAGAACGTTTCAAATTTTTTGCCGCAGATACGCAGAGAAAAATAAATCTATATTCGGTTGAAAATTTTTGTTGACTACTCTAAAAATGTATGTGACCCCAAATTAACTGTGCAGTCAGTTAAATGTCAGGTCCACTTACCACTTACCAATCACCAAAGGTCAGCAAACAAAAAACTCCGCGAATTAACACGGAGCTTTTTGATCAACAATTCAAATTACTTAACTTAAACTTAACATGAAACACGCCTTTTATAACGCTGTGCTTAGTGTAAGGTTTCGTTTTAAATTAAGTATTAAGGGAAATTTATTTTTTGGTTAGAATTCAATGTAAAATTCAGGTTTTCAATTGGATGAAGTCCCAAAGATTACCATATAAATCTTTAAAAACAGCCACTGTACCGAATGCTTCTTCTGTAAGTTCTCTGACAAATTCTACGTTTTTTATTTTCATTGCTTCATATTCATTCTTGATATCATCGGTATAAAGAAAGAGAAAAACTCTTCCTCCGGTTTGATTTCCGATTCGAGATGATTGTTCTTCATTCGCAGCTTTTGCAAGAAGAAGTTTGCATGGCGACTCTTTCGGTCCGACAACAACCCATCTTTTTGTTTCACTCATTATCTTGTCTTCATACAGTATGAAGTTTAACTTTTGAGTATAGAAAGCAATGGCTTCGTCATAGTCTTTTACAACAATAGCAATTTGTGAAAGTGTTTGAGTCATCGTTATGAAAGTGAATTATTGTTGAATGGTAAAGAGCATGATTTTTCTGTCATCTCCTGCAGTTAAGAGCTCGTTTGAATTTAACCAAAGAACTTTATTTACACTATGAGAATGAGCGTCAGATTTTTCTCTGTCTATTCTGCTCAGAAATGAAAAGTCATTGGCATCCCAAATTTTTGCAGTCTTATCTCTGCTGGCAGTAGCAAATAATTTTTCATCCGGTGAGAAGGCAATTGAATAGATTGCATAATTATGCGCAGGTATTTCCATGAATTTAGAATAGTTTTTTGTATTCCATATTCTCAAATGTGCATCGCGTCCACCACTGATTAGATATTTTCCATTCGGATGAAAGCAAACACAATTACAGGAATTTTCATGTGCGTTAATTTTTATTTTTTCGTCAAGCGTGACAGCATCAAAAATTCGAATGGAACCATCTCCACAAGCCAGAGCAAGTTCTGTTTCATCTTTCGAAAGAGCCAAAGAACGAACTTTCCCTGATGTGATGATTCCTTTTTTGAGAAGTTCAAAATTGTTAAAATCCCACATGGCAATTTCGCCCGAACTAGAGCATGTATATATTTTTTGATTGTTTAAAGAATAGTGGATGTCGAAGATTCCGCTGTCATGATATTTACCTGCAAAGACAAGTTTTTTGGTCAGGATGTCCAGTGCATAAAATTCTCCAAGCCCTGTTCCGGATAAAAGCAGATTTTTTTCACGAACCATCCGAATAGCATAAATCGGCGAGTTTGTTTTGCTAAATGCTTCCGGTTGAAGAAAATTATGTTTTTCCCATTTCGACAAGATTCCGTCGCTGCCTCCGGAAAAGAAAAAATCGGAATCTAAACTGTTCTCCAAAGTGTAAATTGCTCCTTCGTGGCCGGAGAAAACCTCTTCTTTATTAATAATCATATATTTTTTATGATGTTTAAATTAGTGTTATTGAATATCAAAAATGTCAAGTCCAAATTTTCCCGCCTTCTGAACAGTTTTGGCAAATGTCAATTTCCTTTCTTCCTTTTAAAAGAGTTTGACGGAATTGACGAAATTCTTTCCCTTTCCAAACAGCTTCGAATGGTTCATTGGCAAGATTTCCGATTTGGTGGAGAGCATCTTTATCAAAGCAACAAGGGACAACTTTTCCGTCCCACGTAATGACAGCCGATTGCCAGACTTTCCAGCAATGGTTCAACAGTTTATTTTTTAACTGAAAATGTCCATTTTCCATTTCTTTATACCGTGAATAATGATTGTTTATTGGGAGTAACGGATTTCCGTTTTGATAATCATTTATCTGTGCAGTTTTAAAGGCAATTTCATCGACACCAATTTCCCTAGCAAGTTTTTCTGCATCAGAAATTTGATGCTCATTGGGAGCAACAACAAGAAATTGGAAAATAACATGCGGGGTTTTAGATTTTAATTCTTTTTTCCAACGAACAATATTTTTTGTTCCCTCAAGAACTTTTTCAAGTTGCCCACCGATGCGATATTGCTCGTAGACCTCTTGTGTCGTTCCATCGATAGAAATGATCAATCTGTCTAATCCGGATTCAACCGTTTTTTTTGCTACTGCATCGTTAAGATAATGAGCATTGGTAGAAGTCGCTGTATACATTTTTTTCGACGAAGCATATTCTACCATTTGAAGAAAATCGGGATTTAAATATGGTTCACCTTGAAAGTAAAAGATGACGTAAAGCGAATCCTTGTATATTTGGTCAAGAACAGAGATATAAAATTGTTTTTCCAGCATTCCTGTTGGACGGGAAAAGGATCTTATTCCACTTGGACATTCCGGGCAACGAAGATTACAGGAAGTTGTGGGTTCAATAGAGACAGAAAAAGGAAGTCCAAAGACATGAGCACGACCCGATAGACGGGACCAATAATAGCCGGCAACAACTTTTCCAAAATTGACAAACCTACGGAAAGTGAGCTTTGACAAGAGGTTTAGAATGTCGGTCGAGTTTTGATTCATGTGTTTAACAAAGATGCGCACAAAGCTTGAAATATGTAGCCATCTGCCTAGACTTTATTTTCAGTATTTTTCATTGGTAAATTTCACCTACAATTGAATGTTAATAATTCGTTGTCAAACCAAAATAGAAACCGCAATCTTTAGACTATTTTGGTTGCTTATTAAACAATTGAATGAAATTACTCATCAACTCACTTTTACTAATGTTCATTTGTTCTTTTGCGCAAGCTCAAGACAACTGTGCAAATGCCGTCGTTTTATGTGCTAATAGCACGATAAACCGCACCACTGTTGGTGCAACGGCTTCCGGAACCGATCCTGTTTTAAGTTGCGGAGATGCTATTGTTGATAATAGTGTATGGTTTACAGTTTTTAGCCATAATACCGGAACAGCGACAATAACTGTCACGAATATTGATAATAATCCGGGATTAGCGATGGAAATCTATACCGGAACATGTGGACTGTTAACACCATCAGGCTTTTGTGCCACAGGAAGTAGCGCAACTGCCGGCACTATGAGTATTACTTTTCCAACCACAAGTGGGACTCAGTATTATATTATGGTAGATGGAGAAAGCGCAAATCAAGAAGCATTTACAATTGAAGCAACAACTCCTGATGATGCCATCATCGCACGTCCTGATGCCAATTTCAATACAAGCCCAAACTACGGATGTACTCCTCTTGATGTGATTCTTCAAAATACAACTATACTTCACGGCGGAACTAATATTTCATACGATTGGAAGATCGATGCCGGTGCATATATTCCTTCTTCAGGTACCGATACAACAATCACTATTTCTATAGTTGGCAATCATACAATCACACTTCGTGTTTGTAATACAGAGTGCGGATGTAAAAGTGTAAGTCAGGATATCACTGTTCAAGAGTTGTACCCGACTATTTCATACAACCCTACAATTTCTTGTCCGGGTACTGAAATTTTCTTTGATGGTAATGCTTCAATTTTACCCGATCCTCCATATTTAGATCCGAATGTTACAGATTGGAGTTGGGATTTTGGTGATCCGAATTCCGGGGTTGACAATAATGCAGTCGGGCAAAATGTTTCGCATACTTTTACCAGTACAAGTCCATCGTATATTGTAACATTGATTGTAGATGGAGTTTGTGGTCCGGAAACAACAACAACAGTCGTTACGCTTCTTCCAAAACCATTCGCAGATCCGGGGCCGACAATAAATATTTGCGAAGGGAATGATGCATTGTTATCTGTAAACGTTACTTCATCATCACCTGTAGTTTCAGTAGATTGGTTTGGGCCGGGTTTGTTTGATTGTACAAGTTGTTATACTCCGAATGTAAGTGGTTTATCTGCAGGTGGACCATACACTATGTTTGTGTCAGTATCGGATTCATTAGGATGTGTTGCAGATACATTTGTAGATGTTTACGTAAACGAAATACCAATTATTTTTGCCGGATTCGATCAGCAATTTTGTACCTACGATACCTACCAGATATTACCTGATGTTTTAACAGGAGCAGCACCTTTTACTTATGCATGGTCTCCGGGTGTAGGATTAAGTGATAGTACCAGCGACAGTCCGATTGCATATGATACCGATCAAACCTATTGCCTTACTGTAACAGATGCGCTGGGATGTATTTCTTATCCATCGTGCCTTACTCTTTCGCATTATCCCGTTCCCACTATAAGTTCGGCAAATGTAAATCTTTGTGTTTCTCAGCCGACTTTACAGAATCAATTCACTGTCATTGGAGCTTCGCCGGGATCAACGTATGAGTGGGGATTATCTCCGGATGTTGGACTTATTACAAGTGCAGCTGTAGATTCATCCGATATCACAGTAGATTTTCCATTGGGAATTGCCGCTACTTATTTTTTCGTTTGTATTGTCAATGATGCTGGAACAGGTTGCATCGATACGATAGGAATATCTTTTGATGTCATCAGTGGATTATCAATGATTGTTTCCGGTCCGACACAAGTTTGTGCAGGTGGAACAGTTTCCTTGACTGTAGGTGGAGCAACGGATTATGTTTGGTCTGCAAATCCGCCATATCCTTTTGCAGATCCAACTTTAGCAACACAAATTATTACTCCTGCTACAACAACTGTTTTTACGATTGATGGCAGCAGCGGATTGTGTCTTCAAACTATAACATATACATTAACTGTAAATGCTTTGCCTGTTGCAAATGTTGCACCTGTGCCACCAATTTGCGGATGCCAAACAGTAAATCTAAATGGAGTAGGAAGTACTCCGGGAATGATTTATGCCTGGTCAAATACGGGAGTAAGCGTCATTGCTGATCCAACACTAGTAGCCACAACAGCCACAGTTTGCTTCAATGATACTTTCAATCTAAGAGTAAGAGATTCAGGCACCGGTTGTTTTTCAGATTCTGCAATTGTAGTTTCGCTATTGCCAAAACCGGTTGCTGTTGCTGCAGTTTCTCCGAATCTAATTTGCCTTGGTGTTACAACTACTATCACACTCGATGGAACAGGTAGTGATACTAATCCCGGAACAACTTATTTGTGGACTAGCGATAATCCCGGATTAACAATTAACAATGCCAACACATTAATTGCAACAGCAGATGTAAATTCGCCAACTGTGTTTTATTAATTGGTAACAGATGCTTTCGGATGTGATTCAGCAGTTAGCGATACTGTAAGAATACAGACGCCACCTGTGATTGGTGCGACATCGCCTTTCTTATGTTTATCTGATCCGCTTCTTCAATCCTTAATTACTATTTCAGGAGCCGGTTCTGGTTCTACTTTTAACTGGACAAGTGTTCCGGCTTGTGTTACTCCAAATTCGGCAACCGGCAGTGCTCAAAACTTTGACTTTGCGACTTGTGGTTCGGGTAGTTATATTTTTAATGTTACGGTGAATGATAGCGCTACTGTTTGTGTTTACAATTTATCGCAAACAGTTTCGGTAATAGATTCAGTGATATTAGCAGTTACACCTTATACTTGATGTAGCGAAGGAGGAATAGCCATGTTACATGCCATCTGAGCAAACTCTTACTGATGGAGTAATGCTGCACTTACAGATACCACTTCAATTTCAGGTCTAACAGCTGTTGGATCTCCTTATACTTATTCAGTAACAGGAACTGTTGGAACTTGTACGGCATCTAAAACAACAACAGTAACTGTAAATCCGGTACCATTTACAAATCCTATTAGCGCTCCAAGTCAGATTTGTGTTTATGATACGAGTGCATACATTTCAGTAACGCCTTCCGGAGGAAATTACACTTGGACAGTTACGGGCGGAACTATTTTGGCAGGACAAGGAACAGACAGTATAAGAATACAATGGTCAGGGCCGGGAATAGCAATTATAGATGTAGTTGATACAAATACATTTGGTTGTTCGGGAAATATTCAGACTGTTTCAGTGATCGTAAATCCGATTCCTGCTGCACCTGTAATTAGTGGACCAATCTCTGTTTGTGAAAATTCCACAATGACTTACTTTGTAATTCCCAATGCCGGATCGTTATATTATTGGACAGTTGCAAATGGAAGCTATGCTGTCGGTCAATTAGGAACAATAAATAGTTTTATCTGGGGATTTGCAGGGCCTGGTAATGTGGCTGCTTATGAAGTTAGTGCAGCAGGTTGTCAAGGTCCGGCTGATACACTTGATGTAACAGTAAACCCGAAACCGTTTCCACTCAGTTTTATTGGAAGCACTTTGATATGCGATAATGCAACAGAAGTATATGCACTTTCTACTTCGCCGAATGTTGGTTCAACATATTCATGGACAGCAATTACTTCCGATTCATCAAGTGTAAACGCAACTCAGGATACATTAACAGTAATATGGGGAACTCCGGGAACAGGAACCGTAAATCTTTTTGAAACCAATTCATTTGGTTGTATAGGAGACACTGCGGTTTATAATATTGTAATTAATGCTCATCCGGTTGCTTCAGTACTTCCTGATACTTCCGCAATTTGCAATAACTCTTCATTCCAGGTTTTCGGAACTGCAAATACAGGTACAGCGTCTTGGTTCAGTGATGGCGGAGGTACATTTGATGACACTTTATCTTTAACTCCAACCTACAGTCCTTCAGCAACAGATACAGGATACATTCATCTCTTTATGGTTGTATCGAACTTCCCTTGCGCAGATGATACCGCCCAGATGTCGCTTTATGTTTCGCCTGCCCCAACATTAGCCGTAACTGCAACTCAAGGTTCGATTTGTTTCGGACAATCAGATACATTAAATGCAACCGGTGGCGCAACTTATTTATGGGGGCCAAACGGAGAAACAGACAGTACAATTATTGTTAGTCCTGCAGCTACAACTACGTACACAATTGATGTAAGTAATATTTATGGATGTACATCAACCGATTCAATTACAGTAATCGTAATTCCTCCGGGAATACCTGCAGCGGGTTTAGATCAGATATTGTGTATTGGTGATACAATTATTTTGAATGGCACACAACAAAATGCCGGTGGAGTACTTTGGTCTACAGCAGGCGATGGATCATTTGTTCCGTCAGCAAATTTACAGGATGTTGGTTATCTGCCGGGAGCTAATGACACAACATCGGGTTCAGTTATGATTTTTCTTACCACTACAGGTGCATGTTTGAATCTGCAGGATACATTGATGCTGACAATTAATTATCCGTCTACCGTAGCAGCAGATAATGACACATTGATAGCAAGTGATATTGGTGTAACCATTCCATTGTCTCCTACAGTTACAAATACAAATGGAATCGTCTGGACAACAACCGGTACAGGAACATTCACGCCAAGTGATACTAGTGTGAACGCTGTTTATACACCATCCACAGCAGACTACAGTTTGGATTCTCTTCTGCTTACAATAACGACTTCCGGTGGTTGTGGAGCAGTGACAGATTTCCTTGTAGTAGAATTCACGCCATTTGTGATTCCGAATGTGTTTACGCCATATCCATCAAGTCCCGGTCAGAATGATTACTTCGAAATAAAAAACCTTCCTGCACATACAAAATTATTTATCTATGATCGTTGGGGACTTTTAGTTTACAAAAGCGAATACTATCGTAACGATTGGGATGCTTATGGATTGAAGTCGGATGTGTATTACTATGTAATAGAAATTCCGGCAAAATCTTTTCATGGAGCGATTCAGGTTATTCGGGAGGAAGAAAAGTGATTGGTAAGTAGTGAGTGGTAAGTAGTAATTGGTAATTGGTTTGCCCCCCACTCACTACTTACCACTAACTACTTACCACTCACGAACCAACAACCTCTCAGCAAACGATTTCAATTGTGCCTTTCCGGATTCATCAACCTGAATTGCATTCAGGTGTGACATTGCTTCATGGAAGTATTGATCAATTTTAATTTCTGCCTGATCTTTTATTTTAAGTGAATCGTAAATTGACAATACGGATGTTATTTTTTCTGTAGCGTCAAATTCTTTTTTGTTGATCCAGTTTTGTAAAAGTTCCAATTGTTCGTTGTTCGCTTGTTCACATGCAGAGATAAGAAGAAATGTTTTTTTATTGGCAATAATATCTCCACCAACTTGTTTGCCGAATTTTTCAGCATTTCCATAGACATCTAAAATATCGTCTTGAAGTTGAAAAGCGATACCAAGTTTTTTTCCGAATTGATAAATATGATCTATATCCGCTTTCTTGGCATCAGCACAGATGGCGCCGATAGCTAATGATCCGCCAAGTAAAACGGCTGTTTTCAGGGCAATCATTTCGAGATATTCATCGATAGTTACTTTATCAATGCTTTCAAAATTCATGTCGTATTGTTGTCCTTCGCAGACTTCGATAGCAGTCTTTAAAAATACATCCATAACCTGACGAAGATGTTTTTCATTCACCATCATCATCAATTGACATGCTTGTACAAACATTGTATCACCTGAAAGAATAGCAATATTGGAATTCCATTTTTCATGAACAGTAGCTTTCGATCTTCTCAAGGGCGCTTTGTCCATGATGTCGTCGTGCATTAAAGTAAAATTGTGAAAGACTTCGAT
>CAYHCU010000065.1:0-12587 GCA_964355035.1 uncultured Flavobacteriales bacterium
CATTCAACCGCTTCGCGGTTGGGTTTTGGCAGTATGCCTAAACACCGCATTTCATACAGTGTTATTCTAATTCAATCCCTTCGGAATTACTTCTAAGAGAGAATGAATATAATCGTTAGTCAATCGTATCAATTAGCGGCAAGTGAAATCGGCCATTATTTGCAGAACAGCAGCCAAGAGAAAACAGGCTAAGAGGAAGAAAAATAGTCAAGCCCGAAGGGCTTTAATGTGAATAACCAACGGTGAAACCGGTGGTGACAGAAATTGTAATTTACCCCAACCCTGAAAGAGTTGAATGAACACCCAAGTGATATGCGAAAAACAAGGAGAATTATTTTACAATAAAAATCTTCATAGAGAGAGAACACGTTGTATCAGGCGCGTGTAAATTCCAACTATTACATATTGGTTCATAACCTTAAAGTGTGGTGTCTTCCACTACATATCCGGCACCCAATACAGAAAATGAACAGGATAAACTTGCACCAGGAAGGGCTTTTTGCACTTCAACTATTTCCAATAAATCGTTTAAGCCACCTGTTATACCATCAACTCCTAAAGCAAGGTCTCCTTTATTGTTCAATGCACATGCGAAAGCATACACACAGCCAATGGCCGGTAATGCTGCTTTATTAGTGGAGTCAGGAATATGAATAATAGAATCAGATGAATTACAACTGTTTTCATGATGTCATGCTAAGAACACAATGCCCGAGGACTATTCTTTTAGTAAAGAGACCGCCTTTATTCATCAGCACTAATGTGTAAAATTTATGGCTTTATTGGAAATTATTCCAACTCTTTGCTTTTTTCCACTTCTGCCAAATTATTTGGTAAATGATTCGTAATTTGATATATTTGAAACGAATAATCCCTTATTATTTTCATTAAGATGAAATTGCTTTTAAAATTAATTATTATTCAATTTTATTTGTTTTTAATGAATGCTACCCAAGTGATGGGTCAGGATCCTTCCTTTTCGCAAATTGATAATACTCGCAGCTATTCACATCCTTCACAAATTACCTTAAGGCAAGGACTGGAGTTGGAAATGGCTCACAGGATCCAGTGGAATAATATTTATGGAAATTTTACTACCAGTTTTTTAAATGCATTTATGCAACCTAAACGATTGCATATGGGTTACGGCATAAGCATCATGCAGGATAAAGAAGGTGCGGGAAGATTAACCACACAAGATATTCGATTAGGATTTCGTTGGATTCTTAGTAAGAATTATTTTGATCCTGAAGTTTTTGTTTTTTCCTGTTATGGAGGGTTCATTAAAAAAACTATTGATTGGAATAAATTGGTTTTTTCAGATCAGCTTGATCCTGTCTGGGGAATTTATAGTACCTCCGATCAGGTAAAACCGAATTCACATATCCCTCCTACCTTTAATGCCGGCTTAAGCTTCACATATAAAAATGTATTAAAGGTCAATGAATTTAGACTCCCTTCTGCTTTTTCTGCCAGCTGGCATCACATTCAACCTTTTAAAACTGATGAGTCTCTTCAAAACCTGGGATCAAGAATACCCGGTTTACTTGTCGTGTCTGCTTCCACAACTGTTCAGGCTCTTGAATTTTATAACCTTCCCAGATTACACCCTATTATCCGCTACGAAAAACAAAAGAACCTGAAACGAATCACCTATGGTTCGTTAATTGGCTTATCCAGTGAGCAAACCGAAAGCACTATTTACACAGGTGTTTATTATTCGAGTCAATTCTCTCCTTTCAATACTTTTAATACAAATTCCATCATCTGTATGTTGGGTTATGAAAAAATCAGGAATAAAACCCTATATTCAGTCGCTTACAGTTACGATATCAATACCTCCGGCTTGAATAATTCATCCTCCGGTGGAGTGCATGAAATAACCCTAAATATATACTTTAATACCAGCAATAAAAGTTTTAATCAACCTTCTTCCATCTTCAACCGTTGTCCGAAATGATAGAATAGTTTGCATATACTTCATCCAGGAATAAATCATTTAGGATATAGTGAATGTGTCGATGCAGATGAAATATTTTTAATGTTTTGTGATTTATATTTATGTCATGACCAGATTTAATTGCTTAAATAAAGTTTTATGGCTCTTGCTGATTCTTTTATGCCTGCCTGATGTGTCCTTTTCACAAAACTGTTTAATCGGCCCTTCAGGTACATGCGGTAATTTAAATGCACAAGGTGGTATATGCAATTCACAAAATGTTTTCTGTATTGGTGACTCAGTTGGAATCACCAACACTTCTACAGGAAATATAGATTCCAGTTATGTTTGTTGGGGTGATGGGGTCGTTCAAGGATTTAGTCAAAGGTTTACAAATTGCCGGAAGCATCTTTATTCATTTAGAAATGACAGTTGTGTAGGTGGGGATGGTTCCATTCAGGTCAGCATTACTTTGACTGTTGTAAATAACTGCTCTCCTCTGAGGAGTTATCATGGTATAATAACAGGTATAAGAATAAAATTTAAACCACATTCCGAATTCCGGCTTACCCCTGATCCTGTGTGCGTCAATACACCTGTTATTATATCAAATATGTCTTGTCCTAATTCCCTGACACCTACATATCTTTGGAATTTTGGCGATGGCACAACGAGTAATTCACAGAGTCCCTCATCTCACTCTTATCAAACTCCCGGTAATTACACAGTAACTCACACGATAACGAACGATTGTGGTACTTCAACCTATTCTCAACAAATACGTGTGCTTCCTGCTACCACTATACGTCCTGTCATCAATGTTTCAGATTCCTGCTCCCCTTCAATATTCACTCCGACAATCAATTCTCACAATGCTACCGCATTTTTATGGTCGTTGACTAACGGAACAGGTATTATAACCCTGCCTACTGATTCACAACCTTCGTTTACTATAAATAATCAGGGTAATTATACTGTCCATGTGTCGGCGACAGGTTGCTGCACTTCTCCTTTAAGCATTTGTACCTGGGATACTTCCCTGACTTTTTATACAGGGCCATCTATTCAACAAAACCAGATTCCGGATCAATGTGGTGCAGCAAACATAACTCCAACTGCTTATTTTCAGATTTCTGGATTAGTTAGTGCTTATAACTGGTCATTTCCCGGTGGGATTCCTGCCAGTTCAACAGCTGCCACTCCGGGAAATATTTCTTATAACAATCCGGGTACATACATTGTACGGTTGTTATTAACGACTCCCTGCGGTCCACGGACATTAACTGACACATTTACTATTCGGCCTCCCACTACAGTTCAACCGGTCATCACTCTTCCGGGGCTCTGTTCTCCTGCGACTTTCTCTCCAATAATTCACTCCCAAAATGCAGGTGGATTTAACTGGTCAGTACAAGGCGGAAGTTCGCAGGTAACTTTGCCTACAGATTCTCAACCCACAATAACATTTAATGCCGGTGGTAATTATACTGTTCAACTACAGGCACAAGGATGCTGCTCTTCACCTGCCAGTCATTGTAATTGGGACACTCTGCTTACGATATATATTGGTCCGGCAATCAATACTCAAGCAATGCCCTCCTTCTGCAATTCAGCTTCAATAAATGTTGCAAATTATTTTACTACATCAGGAAACATCTCCAGTTATAATTGGTCATTCCCAGGAGGATTACCGGCTTCCTCTACTCAGACCAATCCTGGAGTAATAAATTTTGCTGCTCCTGGCATTTATCCTATATCTCTCACCATTGCAGGACAATGTGGATCTCTTACCAAAACTGATACACTTTACATAGGTGCGCCACCAAATGCGAATATCACAGCTCAAACATTATCGGGTTGTGATTCCCTGACTGTTTCTTTTACTAATTCATCACCCCAAAATCAGAGCTATACTTGGATTTCCAACGGAGGTGTTTATGTGAACGGGACAAGCTCTGCTTCCCGATCGCCAGTAATCTTTTACGGTTCTGCCGGGATGTATGGAATTTCCGTGGAAGTATTCTCTGCAGGTTGTCCATCCATTCTAAATAATTTTGTTGTCAATATCGGAGAGGCACCTCGACTAATTGCAGCTGCATCGGTACCAGATATTTGCGACACGCTATCTTTTGTATTCTCAAATTACTTTCAGCTTACACCTTTATTAAGTGATTCGGGGTATAACTGGAATGTTTTTTTAAATAGTGTCAATATTTTTTCAAATTCTTCAAGCAATCCGCCCACTGTTCAATTGACAGCATATGGAAATTATATTGTAAATGCTACTGCGTGGAATTCATGTGACACAATTTTACTTACAGATACATTCAACTTTTCACCTCCACCTGTTCTAAGTATCCCTAATGACACATTGGTTTGCAAAGGTGCATCGCCAATAAATTTGAGCGCGGCTCCTTCAGGGGGTGTATGGACTTGGAATCAAACAAACCTTGTAAATTCAATATTTGATCCGAATTTGACAAATAACTTTACAAATTATCTTGTCTACTCTATTGGAACTCAAAGTTGCGCAGTCCAGGACTCAGTAATTGTTGAAGTTTTTGGTGCAAATATCAGTGCCGGGCCAGATACATCAGTTTGTAAAAACAGCGGGACAATTTATTTACATGGAACCCCCAGTAGTGGAGTCTGGTCCGGCCAGGGTATCACAGATCCTTTAGCAGGAAGTTTTGATCCATTACTTGTTTCTTCCAATTTAGCTTCATTAGCATATAATATCACAGATACTGCACTGGGTTGCATAATCCGGGATTCGTTACAAATAAACATCATCAGCCCAACTGCAGGAGCATTAAATTTCCCGGATTCTGCGTGCATTAATGATGTACTCACATTTTCAAATCTTATTCCAAATTCAAGTGCAACATGGAACTTCGGTGATTCTTCTCCTTCTGTTTCATCAAATAGCACTACTCATATGTATACAAACACCGGTGCTTATCCTGTCTCACTAATATTGCTTAACCAATACGGTTGTGTCGATACTGTTAATAAAACTATTGAAATCGCAGAACCACCTAACGCCATCTTCTCATTGGATACAAACAGAGGTTGTGCAATATTACAGGTGATTATCATGAATCAAAGTAACTATTATGCTGCGACAAGCTATGTTTGGAATTTCGGTAATTCAACTTCAGATACCATTTATCAACCCGGTACCATTCACTTTGATCAAGGGTCAGGTGATTCAACAATTTATCACATTCAATTGATGTCTGTGAATGGATGCGGAATTGCTACATTCGAGGACTCGATTACCGTCTATCCAATTCCAGTCGTCGATTTTGGCATTTCCTATAACGACAGTTGTTCTCCTGCTACTGTCCATTTTGCAAATACTACAACAGGAAGGCCACAGCAGTATTACTGGTACATAAACAATGTTCTGGTTTCCACAGATTCCGCACTTTCAACACAGGTATTTACAACAGATAGTTTGGATTCGACATACCATATTATGCTTGTCTCCACAAATTTTTGTGGAAATGACACATTGACAAAGAATGTAATCGTTCATCCGAATACTGTTCATGCTTTTTTTAATACGGATACGCTTTACGGTTGTAGGCCCCTGCCCGTTACTTTTACAAGTTTTGTACCAGTCAATTCTTTCATTCAATGGGATTTTGGCGATGGTAATTTTGCGGCCGGTAATACTGTCACTCACATGTATGATACTGCAGGAGCCTTTACGGTCTGGCAGTATGTAGATAACTACTGCGGATACGATTCAATTTCTCAGTTGATAACTGTATTAGAACAACCTGAGGTTTCGTTTGTAGTTCCTGCTATAAATTGCGGGAACGAATCCATTCAATTTCTTAATACTTCCCCTGCAATCATGGGAAGTATTTGGGACTATGGGGATGGCTCACCATTGGACTCATCCTCATCTTCGCCAGGTCACTTTTTTTCAAATCCTGACACCTATCTGGTTTCATTAATCGGCATCTCTAATTTAACCGGATGCAGAGACACATTCAGTCTTCCTGTTCTTGTGGCAAATTACCCTTTTGCAAATTACACAATACCTGACAATGACGGATGCGCTCCATTTCTGGTTAATCTTACCAGCTCATCCTTACGTTCAAATTATTATATCTGGCATCTTGGTAATGGTGATACATTATCAGGGAATCCCCAACTGTATACCTATGACCAGCCAGGAAGCTATTCAATTTCTTTAACGGCAATAGATACAAATGGATGTAAGGACGACACAAGCTTCAATTTAATTCAAGTTTTCCCAGTTCCGGTTTCAGATTTTAGCTTTATACAAAATCGCCCATGTGAAACACCGGGGATAATTGAATTTACAAATGAAAGTACCGGAGCTAACAGTTTTTATTGGGATTTTGGTCTGCATGGATCAACGGGTCAGCAGGATCCCTCACTTACTATAAACTCAGCGACTGAATTCGATGCAATACTTGTTTCCTCCAACAGATTTGGATGCACTGATACAATTCTAGAGCATGTTAAAGTATACGCCAAAGTAATTGCTGATTTTGAAGTTTCTGTTTCTTTACATTGTGTAGGTCAACCAATCATACTTTCAAATACCTCGCAAAACAGCAATAATTATTATTGGGATTTCGGAAATGGTGATACATCAACCATTTTTAACCCGCTTCACAGTTATTCCAATGCGGGAAATTATCAGATTACATTGATTGCAAGAAATGATTCTGCCTGTTTTGATACCCTTACTCTGGGATCAGCAATTGAAATTTTTCCAAAGCCTTCGGCATTCTTTAATTATTATTCTATAGATGACACCATCTACAATCCCAATGGCATTTTTCAATTGGTCGACAGTTCTATCGGTGCTTTACAATGGTCTTGGGATTTTGGCGATGGCATTAGCAGCTATCTACAAAATCCCATTCATCGTTATTATGACAATGGTTCAATGTACATCACTTTAATTGTAATCAATGAATTTGGATGTCCGGATACAATCAGGCATATTATTACTTTGGATTTTCTTGGGTCTCTATTTATTCCAAATGCATTATCCCCGGAAGCAGGCACAGAAGCGACCCGATATTTTATTCCTAAAGGTGTTGGACTGAAAGAATATGAGATTGAAATTTTCTCTCCTTACGGGGAGCGTGTGTGGTCTTCCAATCAATTAACCAGCGATCATCAACCTGCTGAGCAATGGGATGGAACCCATAATGACAGGCCATTACCCCAAGGAGCTTATGTCTGGAAATGCCGTGCTATTTTTGAAAACGGGAAAATATGGGAAGGCATGAAATATAAACAAGATGAGCATCCTAAAAAGACTGGAACAGTTACGATTATCAGGTGATATCAATCATTTTCAATTCACGGTAAGGATAAATGCATTCTGCAAATTTTTATGATGTATAATATTTATTTCAACAAGATAAGGTCGGGAATAATGGTCATGCCCTTTGATGTTATTGTAACATTAGATGTTCTGGTAAAGAAACCTCCACTTTTTACAATTTTATATCTAGGGTTTAAGAGGAAATCTACTTCGTTTTTCTCAATCAGTTCGTAATTGGCCAAACTAACAGCCCTGCTTTCTGCATGGGCGGCACCAAAAAGCATATTATTTACGGCTAGCCCAAAGACGAGGCCGGGAACCGCCGAATAGCCCAGTGGAATATTATTATCACCACGACGATCTGTACCACCAAGTTCTGTAATCGCGTAGGCTGTAAGTGATGAAAAGGCTGCCAATGAGAGACTGCCCAATAAATTCAGATTAAAAGACCCTAACTGAATATTAACCAATCCTGATCCAAATTTTTTGTTAGACCCAACATTAAAGCTTGATTTTCGGTCATTGCTATAAAAAAGACCAAAATAACTGGTGACTTCTGCACTTTCAGAAAAGTTATCGGTAATCTTATATTCACTTCTTTTTAAAGGCTCATTTCCGGGAAAATAAGTGCTTTTTTCTGTAAACGTTTTTTTCGAACAAGAACCCATAATTAGAATAATGAACAGGAAAAAAAACAAGTTGTAACAACATTTCATAAGCCGATTAATTTTAGAATATTAGATTGTTTATTAAAAATATTTGTGATAATAATTTAATTCTGAGACAGGAGTAAAAAGAAGGTAAAGTGACATAATAGTAAATAGTCAAGTTTAAGTAGCTTAAAAATTCACAATTTAAATAACAGGATTTCATTGCAAACATGAAAATAATTTCTTATAGTTGCAAGGAATTTAAATTTTTTAGTTAGATTCAATTAATAATTATTAGCAGCATAAAATGAAATCTAACATTATTTCTCCTCTTCTCTTCCTTTTTGCATGTATTTCTGGCTTTCATGCGACTTCCTTTGCGCAAGCTTCATATTGCAATGTGCCAAAAGAAAATGTTCAAACGGTATTAAATTCCCGTGATTCTGAATCTGACAAATACAGAGATTATGTCACGACAGGAATAGCGTATTTGTTAGCTTCCGAATGTGTTGCTGCGCTATCTTATTTTCAGGAGGCACAGAAAATCTCCTCAAATTCAGCAATAAATTTAATTGTTACCAAAATGAATGGTATTGAGCCGGAAAAGAAACCTGAGTTACAAAACGATCCGCCACCTGTCCAAACAACTACAAGCGTTTCGGAAGAAGAACTAAAAAAGGATGGGTCTATTGGTGTAAGGGAAGCAGCAAATACTTCATCTGAGACCGTGGCCATAAAAATTGCTGAATCCGGAGAAAAAGAATTCTCACAAACTGAATTAAATGAGTTTCAAATTAAAGGTCTGCAAAAAGTTAAGAAACTAACTGAATATTTTAATCTTATCAGTCAAAAAAGAACTTCAGAGAGCCAAATATCTTTATTGATAGAAAGTGCGCAGGATTTGTTTAACGGCGATGAGCATACGGTTCAGGTATCCAGTATAAACCGTATGGAAAAACCAAAGATTCCGATCCGGACTTACTTAAACCGTCTTCGGATGCTGAATTACGAGAAAGTTGAAATAACCGGGGCTGCATTTTCTTATGTATCCAAATTTAGACAAGGTCCAGACGGAAAATATTATGGTATTGCTCGTTTCAGGCAACAATTTACAGGATACCGTGACGGAATTCCGGTATATTCTGACATTACAACTAAGACGGTAGCCATTGTACTAAAAACTTATAAAAAAGCAATTGATGGTGAATCAATAGAACAGTGGGACGTTTTTCTGGGCGATATTAGTGTTCAGCAAACAGAACGCAATTAGCATGAAATCTTTTTTTGTTTGCATACTTTTTTTGCTTTTGTTTTCTGAAGGGAAAAGTCAGATAGGCACATATGATCAGTTAACTGATAATTTTGCCTTCTCCGTTCAAACAATAGATGATCTATTTGACAGATTTAATTTTGAACCATCAACACCATTATTCAGTTATCTTGAAACTTATTACCCTGCTATGCAATTGGATCGCAGGGAAATTCTGCTTACTCTGTTCAATAACTCAAATCAATCATTGTCTAGAGATGATATCAGAAAATTTGTGGAAGAGGTTAGTTCAAATCAATCAATCAAATTGGATTTTGAACAACCGGGATGGTTTGCTGTACTTAACTGTAAAGTTGTTTACAAGAAAAAAATCAGGAAACTGGATTTGATAATGATTGCTGAGAAACTTACCACTAAATCCAACAAACCTGCATTTAAATGGTCTATCGTAAGCATAAAGGCTCCATTTATTCCAGTCAATGACACCATTACTCTTGCTGACACCCTAACAGACACCATTAAAGTTAATAAATTTCTTCATCCAATGAGTCATGCAATTGATTTCATGAATATAGATGAAGCATTTAAAAAGAATATGACCAGAACATATTTTGCGATTAATGCCCATTCTTCAGATCTCAATGAATTAATTCAAATGGTAAATTCCGGCCTAATTCGTTTTGTGCATGTTGAGTCTGTCTCATACCACCTTCTCCAATTACCTGGCTGGATACTCGTAGTTAAATTTTTTGATCATAAATCAAGAAATTCGGGTTGGCTAATCGATAAGATCCTTATTGCAGACATTAAAATAAAAGAATCCTATCTCAAGCGGAATCTCAAAATTCAATGAACAAAAAATCGATTCGATTATTCTTGTTTTTTTTAATGCTTTCTTCCCTGAAGATCACTGCTCAAAGCAATCAACCCATCAGTAAATATGATGATGAATACATGCGATTAATCACCTTACCCGAACTAATCAAAAGGTTTGAAAATTCTCTTTTAATAATCAGCGATATTGGATCTGATCAACTCGATTGTAAAAACACAATCGGTAATTTACTTTACTCAAATACAAGTCCAAGGGTTTTTTTTAATGATCAGGTTAGGATTGAGAATGACTTAATATTTGATGCCAAGTCGAATCCAGTAAAAGATGATGAGGAAATAAAAGACTATTTACAGTCATTCCTGCTTCTTTATAACAAGACTGATAAACCTACAATCAGTTTTGACAAAATTGAAATTTCGGCCTTAAAACTTAGCACTTATTTTTACTATAATGTGAGTTTTCGAAGCACTTTTAAAAACAAAGATCTTTATGGAAATGTGTATCTCCCTGCTTTGCGAGTTGCTGAGATAAGGTTGGAGTATGACACTGCCTGGAATGCATATATTAATTCCATACGTTTTGCGGAATCTTCATTCAATCTAAAAAACACGAAAAACAATTTTGCCGATTTTTCGGAAGTATACGACCAGAGCACTGAAGCTAAACAGGAAAAAATTAATTTAAAAAAGTCCGAACAAGAGGCACAGCAAATCAGGGTAAATCAAATCATTGTAGCTGGAGATAAATACTATCTGGCAGAAAATTTTCATGAAGCATTCAATACCTACAAATCTGCATGGGCTTATGACCCCTATAACGACGAACTCATTCGCAAGATCGATGACTGCGAAAATAAAATCCAAAAGGCTGCTGAAATAAAAAGGTTAGATGAGCAGCGAAATAATCACATACAGAAGATTAAAGAAACCGTTTTAGAAGAATTCCGATATTATAATTTTAACATTTGTAAACTTTATTACGATTCTCTTGTGAATGATTACAACTATTCAGGACAAGACCTGAACTATTTATCAGAGAAGCTGTCAGAAATAATTTCGTTTATTTCAAAGGTAAAAGTACTTGAAGAAAACTCAAATTATTATGGGATTATGGAGTTGTGCTCAGGAATTCTTAAGACGCAGAAGAAAAAAGGGCTGGTTCGAGATTCGATTCTTACGGCTGAAATATATTACCGTGGTGCACATGCCCTCTATTCCACAGATAGCGCACAGTATTCAGATATTTCCGACTATCTCGAAACAACCCTTTCCTTTTCCGGAAAAAAACATTTCGAAGCTTCAAAACTTCTAATCCGTTCAAAACTCTACAGCAAAACGAATCAACTCAGAGCTTTAGAAATTGCCAATGATCTGGTCAATGAACATCCCCGGAATCCCATTGTTAGGGTGTTGCGTGCCGATGTTAACGCTTATTTTAAAAAATACTCTGCGGCAATTAGTGATTATGAAGCCGCAATTAATCTACGAACCAATGATGTCATGGTATATGTCAATAAATCCAGGCTGGAATATTTAATCGAAGATTATCTTGCCAGTATAAGTACTTCTAATAGTGCTTTGAAGGCCTTCTTGTGTAACTCCCATGTCCATTATTGGAGAATCCTTGCCGAGGAAAAAGCTGAAATGTACTATGTTGCGGGAGTCGATTATCAGCGTGCGCTGAATTGTAATTTATTACCGATACACAATGATAGTATTTTAGCACACTGTGAAAATTACTATAATATTGGATTATGGAATTTTGAAAATAACAAGTTAGACTCTGCAATTAAGTATTTAAACCGATCATTTAACCTATGCCGAAATTTAGCTTCACTATTTTTTAAGGGATATTCCAATTATAAAATTGGAAAATATGCTTCTGCATTAAATGATATTGATACCCTGACAACTCTCGACTCCTTGTTTAAATACGCATATTATGTCCGCGGAATTACCTTGTCAGCTCAGGGTAATCATGCTTCTGCAATCCGGAACTTTAACATCGAAATTGCCCATAACCCCAATCATCTTGAATCATATATAGCATGTGGTAATTCACATTTTGAATTGAAAAATTTTCCTTTAGCATCAAAACTATTCATCAAAGCAATTGCCCTAAATTATAGCGTTGATATTGCAGAAAAAGTCATTGAGTCCCTTTACATGGCAGGTGATTATTCCCATGCAATAGAACTTGCTCATGAGTACAACAGGACTTACAAAACAAAGAGTGCCATCCTGTTAAAATTCCAAGGTATGTCCATTTATATGTCCAAAGATTTTACAAATGCTTTATATGTTTTATTAAATGCTTCCAAACAAATCCCAGAGGATTATGCTGTTTCAATTTTCTTAGCTAAAACTTATATTGCACTTGGTAAAGGAGGCAATGCATACAAATACGCAGAGCATGCGTGTACCTTAAATCCTCAGTCTTCAGAAGCACTGTTATTATCCGGAATGAGTATAATCTCACAACAGAAAAAAAAGGGAAATGAAGAAGGTTCAAAGTTTATCACTATTGTCCGACTAAAATTTAAGGAAAGGGCGGGATAAATCCCACCCTTA
>CAYHCU010000066.1:0-12582 GCA_964355035.1 uncultured Flavobacteriales bacterium
CCTGTGCCACCACTCGCTGTTACTGTCGCTGTTCCATCACCGCCTGTACAAGATACCGGTGTAGATGTTGTGCTAGCTGTTACGGCTGTTGGTTCTGTAATTGTTATTGTTGTGGTTGCTGTCATTGAATTAGCATCCGTTACTGTAACACTATAGCTACCCGCTGCAAGACCTGTAAGATCTTGTGAAGTTGAACTATTGCTCCATAAGTAAGTGAATGGTGAAGTTCCGTCGGCAACTGTTAAATCTATTGAACCTGTACTTGCACCACTGCAATTTACGTTAACATGTGTTTCACTAAGTGTAATAGCCGGATAAGCGCACAATCCTGTAGGTTGGAAGCCTGTACCTGCACCATCTCCACCTGTTGTTATCCATGGAGAGTATGTAATATTTCCTAAAATGTTTCCTGCAATAGTACCTGCTACAGAAGTTCCCCACCAGTTGCAAGTTGCTGTTACAAACGCTGGTGTATTTGTTCTTAACGAAGAAAGACTATTATTTAAAACAGTTACTCCCGTTACTGTTCCTGCACCTGCATAATTATATATTCTAATATGTTTTGCTGTTCCTGAAGTTGTAACCGTAATCAAATTGTTCTCAATAAGAACATTGTTCAGATTCGCTCCCGGTGTTTCAAAATCATCTGCAAATATAAAGATTGGTGCAATTGATGTTCCAAAAGCGCCATCTATTTCATTATTTCTAATTGTTATTCCTGATTCATTTTTACGTGCATCTACCATAATACATGTACCCGGATTAGACACTAAATCGGAATGAATAATATTGTTTTCAATACTTGAATTAGATGCATTGGTCAATTCAAAACCATACGCTTCAAAGGTTTCAAGAATGTTGTTTTTTATTAACCAATTTGTATGATCTCCTAAAGCTCCGTCGTTTCCTACAAGTACACCATTGTAACCTAGGTTATGGAAATAATTATCTTCAATATTTATATTTGAAGTGGATGCTTCCCAAGCAGAAATACCATTTCCAATACCATATGTATTAGAAGTGAAATTCCGCATTTCGAATCCTTTAATAGTTAAATTAGAAACTCCATTGGCAATAAGGAAAGCGTCACCGGGAAGTGATCCACCATCTATAATTGCAACATTTGCTCCAGGACCCGGAAGTGCATTTCCTGCATCACCTAAAATGGTAAGTGATTTATTCGCATTGATGTTTCCTGAATAGATTCCAGAATTCACATTCACTGTAAAACCACTGCTCGCTGCATCGACACCGCGTTGGATACTTGCCGATGTATTAGCTCCTGCAAAACTATTCACTGTTACGAAAAGTTCGTTGGATTTTACACTCACTAAGCCGCGGAAACTTTCATCTACCTTGTGATTAATCGCATCTTCAATGGTAAATAACTGTGCTAACGATGCACCGATTGTAGCTACTCCATTAATAGTATTGCCACCCGTTGCATTTATGTTTCCTGTTCCTCCTGTAGCTTGAACAACACCTGCACTACTGTATGCACGTTGTACACTTATCGCTTTTATCGATCCCGTTAAACTATTTCCTGTGATGGAAATATTCGCAGGTGCATCGTGAACCATTCCGTATTCAACGCCACTCACGTTATTGTTGGTAAATGACAATGCTGTTGAAGTGGAAACATTACCCGTATAATGTAAACCAATTGTGGTCCACCAATTCGATGGATTACTGATTGCATTTCCATTGATCGTATTGCCTGTGATGATTCCGCCATTGGATGTTGAATAAATTGTTTCTGCTGCTATTCCAACCCAACGAACAGGACCCGCAGGTGTTACCGGCGGAGCAATCGCATTGATCGTGTTGCCACTGATGGTCCATGCACTTGCATTGTTCTCTGCATAATTGTAATAAACACCTTGGCGCCATACATTAAATGTATTGCCACTTACAATCGGTGCTATTACATTTTGTACTACAGTATAGGGCTGAACCTGTATTCCGGTACGACTATTCAATACCGTATTGTTGCTGATCTGACCTGTTGTCGCTTGAATGTACATTGCAAAACCATATCCTAATTGATCGATGTCGTGAATGTTCTCAAACTTATTGTTAGTCAAAATTAAATCTGTATAATGTGGTGTTGCGTAACCGCCTCCTGCAAAAAAGCCCATCGTATATGCTTTTTCTACAATGTTGTTGCTGAAGTGTACACTATTTCCTTCGGAATACACACACTGACCTTTTTCAAGATCCATACCTGCATAGGAATAACCACTGATTGAAGTATTATCTCCACTCACCGTAAATCCATCGAAAGAAACATTGTTCGAATTTATAAATACAACTTCTGTCCATGGATCGCCAGGCATTAAATTCGCTTCCGGTACGATCATCGCTTCACCAACACGGGAACCCGTGCCACTGATGCCATAGTTCGGACCGCGAAGGTCTAATTCCTTATTCACGATTACATGTTCTGCATACGTTCCTGCATCCACCGTAATGATGTTTCCATTCACCGTCGTTACTGCATCAATCGCTGATTGGATTGTGCAATAGTTCAAGCCTGTGGTGATGTTGTGAACAGTTCCTGTAATTCCTACTACTATTGCATTGCCTGTCATTCCAATCGCACAAGAAGTTGAATTGTTAGTAGCAATTACTGTATAAGTGCCGGCAATTTGGTTTCCAAAACTGAATGCAGAACCTGTTCCTGCTACTGCAGAACCAACATTTGTACTTCCGTTAAGAACCAATTGGTAATCAACTCCAATTTCTGAGCCTGCAAGACCAACTGCAACTCCACTACCACCGGAACAATATGAACCACCACCTGTAAGTGCAAAAACACTTGGTGGTGTACATGGTGTACCTGTCACAGTGAAATTATCTACTCTGTTCGTACCTCCCGGTCCGAATGTACCGCTGATTGCTGTAGTTGAATTACAGACCAATCTGAAATAAACCGCAGCAACACCGTTTAGTGCCGGAATAGTACTTAGATCTAAAGAATGTTTCGATGCACTTTTAGGAGCAACAGCAGACCAACTATCATTTGTAATTGCATAAGATGTTACCGTGGTGAAAGTTGAGCCATCGATACTATAACTTAAGGTAAAATTATTTGGACCGGTATTACTACCTGTTTGTTCAAAAGAAACACCAATGCTTTTGTAATTTAGTGTGCTTACCTGAAATTGATAGTAATCATTCAAAGCCCAATGATCGGAAGAAGCACATCGAACAGAACCATTACCTGCTGGGATAGCCCATACAGTTGCTGAACTAGCATGTAAAGAACTGAAAGCAGAACCACCTGTTTGTACTCCTTCTTCTGCAACTGCTGAACCAACAGTGAAAACTGCAGTAGCTCCAGGCGTTGCTAAAGTGCAAGCATCAAATGTCCATTTGGCAAGAGGTTCAATCACTGTGATAGTTCCACTTGTAATCTGACTGAATACTCCTGAGTTTGCATACAAAGTATAATTATCAGCTACCGATAATTTGATATCGTTAAATGTAGCAACTCCTGCAAAAGCAGTTTTTGTCAATGTTCCGGTAAGTATACCTGAGCCACTTGCTAAACTGATTACAATACTTCCTGCAAATGTATTATCTAAGGTATTGTCAGCTCTTCTTGCTTCAACCGTAAACGAATTAAGATATGAATTACTCACACCATTTATAGGTGTATTCACAAAAACAATATGATCAGCTGCAGGAGCAGGAATATTAAATAATCCTGACACTACATTCACTAATCCAGGACTGGTAAAATCGATAGTGGCACCTGTCACAGCAGAAATGCTAGTAGCAGTTAAACCACTAAAAGTTGCAGTACCGCTTATTCCATTTGCTGTTGTACTTCCACCAGGTGTCCAAACTCCGGAACCTATATTTGCTGTAATAGTTGCTGTGCTTGTTGTTGCATTTCCATATTGATCCTGAATAAAAATACTTGGTTGAACAGCCAGTGCTCCACCATTCAAAGAAGGAGCTGTAGGTTGTACATTCATAGCAAGTTTATAATCAGCACCTGCACCAATAGGTTGACTAACTGTTACATCACCATAGCCGGTTGCAGAAACTGTAACCGTTTGTGTTCCTGCCAAATGTAAGGCTGCATTTCCACCTGTTGGTTTCAATGTTAAAATACCTGCTGAAAGTGAATAATCTGTTCCAACAGTCAAAACGGCTGCTCCATAAGATACTGTAGTAACTGCTGCTCTCCAAGCTGCATCATCTGTATATGTAATATTAAAATCGGCATCAACTGTTGCACTAGCTGCTATTAAAGTTGGAGGTGTTAATCCTGCAGGAGCCGGAATATTAAAAGTTGAGGAAACAATATTCGTTAAACCACCACTTGTAAAATCGATTGTTGCACCTGTTACCGATGCTGCACTAGTAGCTGTTAGTCCACTGAAAGTTGCCGTTCCACTTACTGCTGTTGCTGTTGTTGAGCCCGTCGGTGTCCATGTTCCTGAACCTGTATTGGCAGTAACTGTCGCTGTACTTGTAGTTGCATTTCCGTATTGATCTCTAATGAAGACTGAAGGTTGAACCACCAATGGTCCGCCATTTGTTACAGGCGCAGTGGGTTGAATATTCATTGCTAATTTGTTGGCTGCTCCTGCACCAATTGGTTGACTCACCGTTGCATTTGTATAACCTGTAGCCACTACTGTTACCGTTTGTGTGCCTGCCACATGCAATGCAGCATTTCCACCGGTAGGTTTTAGAGTTAAAATGCCGGCAGCAAAAGAATAATCTGTTCCGGAAGTTAAGGTTGTTGCTCCGTATGAAACGGAAGTAACTGCACCTCTCCACGTTGCATCATCTGTGTAAGTAATACTGAAATCTGCATCAACTGTAGCACTTGCGGCAGCTAATGTTGGTGTTGTAGTAGCAGAAGTTGAAGTAACTGAAATATTGTCTATTGAAATTTTTGGTTGAGAACCAGATGCCGGGCCCCCAAGCGTTGTACTAAATTCATAAAATCTCAATCTCGCAGTAGCTGAATTATTAAAAGCACTTGGTAATGCTACCGCTGATATGCTGGCACTTAAAGCAACATTATTTCTTGCTGTAAAAGGTAAATTGGTTCCGGTTAATTCTGTAAAAGTAGTTCCGTCAACAGAATAGAATAATTTTAATTTTGAATCCCTACTTCCTGTGCTGTTAAATACTGTAGATAAATCAAAACTAATTGTCCCGGCATTTCTTCCTGTGAAATTCAAAAGCAAATCTATTGCACATGAATTAGCAGTACTACTAGACAACAATTGAATATTTGCAGAGCCCCTTTGAACTCCTCCACTAGTGCCAGTTGCAAATGCAGCAGTTGTTGTAGAAATCTTTACCCCATCACCAACTGTTCCTGTTGCATTAACAGCAACAGAAGTCCATTCAGGACAATCCGGTCCATTAAAATTCGACGGCCAATTCGTAGCACTTGCAATATTTACGAAATCTTCCGAATAATTTCCAGCTGACATTACGTAAGGTGTTTGCCCTAAACTCTCCTCTACTCCACTCATAAAAAAGAAAACCGAAATCGCTAAAATTGCGTATATCGGCTTTCGAAATTTTGATTTTAAAAAGAAATACTTAGTAGCATTAAATGCTTTTTTTTCATCTAGTGGGTTACTGTTGGGTTTCATGATATTATTGGTTTAGTTGTTTCGTTTGGATAAATAAAAATAAATTTTACAAATAAGTTTGCATGATTAATAATCGTGGATGATCATAAAAATCACAAGATTTCCAAGTCCACTTTTTGAGTAAAGAGAAGGAAAGAAAAATAAAAAAAATAAATACTAATTGGAAGGGTTGAAATTCACGTATATCATATGAAATTCCCAACCTCTTTTTTAGCAAGAGAATTGAGAATAAAATAAGTGTACTAAATGCTAAAAAACTTTTTAAAAATACTCTACTACTGTGGATTTTCATGTTATTCTGACTAGTGGGTTTCTCTGCGACAAAAAACCAAAAATCATATAACCAAAGCTATTCAATCAAAATTAACGTGGAGATAATACCCCAACAGAAATTCCTTCAGAGAGAGAATTTCTTTGAGATAAGAATAATTAAATTTTTGAATGGGTAAACTTTCAGTCATGGGCCTGATCTTCGGGTTTATTTAAAACTATTTAATATATACTCGTATTCATTGTTGATCTTATCTAAAATTCTAATCGCAAAAAAAATCTATTCGTCAAAAAAAATAAGAGACGACAACTATTTCTGCGACTTCTATATTTCTATTATCAATAACCTTACGGATAGCAATGTATAACAAAATAATTGTTTCCAAAATTTTTTTTTGAAGCAGTTGTTTGAAAAGCGAGCATTTACGGCCTCTTCAGAGCCTATTTCTTTATTTTTAATAAAATTTGGCAGAAAAAATAATGAGATAAATCATAAATTTATTTTAAAGTATATTATTATTTCATCAAAAATAGTTGAGAATTTGAAAATATCAAGACTAAAAATTATTTTAATTTTCTTACAAACCTAGTATCAATATCAAAAAATATAATTTATAAAATTTCAGCTTTTGCTCTGAACCGAATTTCTTTTTTCTTTCCTCCTGTATAAAAAATAATTGACAAATTAATACGATTGCGATTAACTACAGAAAACGAGGTACGAAGCAAACAAGAATGTACACTAGAATAAAAGTGTCTGTCGCAGTGCCAGAGTCAGTGCCAGAATCAGAAATCAGTTAGGCACTCTAAAATGTCAGCATAAAAAAAAGTGTCAGAAGCAGTTCCAGATTCAGTTTGGACACTGACTCTGGCACTGAGACTGACACTCTAAAAGTGATCCCGCTGGGATTCGAACCCAGGGCCCATACATTAAAAGTGTATTGCTCTACCAACTGAGCTACGGAATCAATACTTGTTTCTTTAAGCGGCTGCAAAAATAGAATTAATCATCGAAAAAACTTGATTTGTTGAAAAATAATTGAAGAAAAAAGCGATTTTTATGGAAAGAAATCAGCATTTTTGACGTTCGCTACTGTAATTACTTTATAATGAAGGATAAAGAAACGATACGCTTTTAAAAAAAAAATCTCTACTTATGAACATTCAAAGTGCTGAGTCGAATGAATCGATCGAAAAATGTTTCGATGTCATGAAAGAACTTCGTCCGCATCTCGAAAAAGACTCTTTCGTGGCCTTAATCAAAGATATGCAGTCACGTGGTTACCGTCTCATCTTTATTGAAGAAGACGGAAAAGCCATCGCTGCTTCCGGTTTCCGCTTCGCTGAGCACCTGCATTGGGGTAAATTAATTTATATCGATGACCTTTCTACACTTCCTGAAGCCCGCGGAAAAGGTTTCGCTACTGCTCTACTCAATCATATCTCGGAAATAGCTCTTAAAAATGATTGTGGGCAAGTTCACCTCGATTCCGGAGCTAATCCCGGTAGATATGATGCGCATCGTCTCTATCTTAAAAATGGATTCAACATTACCTCGTTTCATTTCACAAAGGTACTTCTCAAATAATGTTTGAAGACTTAAACCTTTTACAAATACTCTCGTCCTAAAGACATAATCAAAAAAATCGCTTACTATGAAATCTACAAAACAATTCGCAAAATTCGCAATGCTCTCTTCTGCACTTTTTCTGTTTTCACTGAATTATGGTTGCAAAAAAGAAAAAGACATGACGGATTCTGAAAACTTCCAGGCTACGGCTGAAGATATCGGTCAGTCTGAAAGCATCGGTCAAGATATCGACAACATGACCAGTCAGGTTGCTCGTGTCGGAACATTCACTCCTTCCCAATCTACTTTACCGAATTGCAATCAATTCAATTTTAACACATGTGCTACTGTGACCAATGATTCTATCAATCATGTTCTGACATTCGATTTTCATTCAGGTTGTCTTGGTCAAGATGGTAAATTTCGTGCAGGAAAAGTGATTGTAAACTATACAGGCGCCGGTTATTTTGATCCGGGTGCTTCTTGGGTTGTTACATTCGATAGCTTCTACGTAAATACCCGTCACATTGAAGGAACCCGCTCTGTTGTAAACAATGGTTTCAATACAAGCGGAAACATGAACTGGTCTATTGATGCGTCGAATATGAGAATTACCCGCACCGATGGAACTTGGAGAACATGGAACTCTGTTCGAAATCGTGAAATGGTTGAAGGATTTGGTGACTCACTTTGGACAAACGATGTGTATGTGGTCAATGGTACAGCAAGCGGAAATAATTCAAACGGTGATTCTGTAAATTGTGTTCTTACCAATTTACGTCACGAACATTCTTGTCATTGGATTACCAGCGGAACTTTGGAAATCACTCCTTCGAATCGCCCTGTCAGAACAATTGACTTCGGTAGCGGTACTTGCGATGATGAAGCTACGGTTACTAAAAATGGGGTGACGAAAATTATTCACCTGCGTCCATAGTTGGATAGTTGATAATTGATAATGGACAATGGACAATAAGCCGTGAACTCGCAACTTACCATTATCCATTGTCCATTGTCCATTGTCCATTGTCCATTGTCCATTATTCATTATCCATTTACTACTCACTAATTTAAATTCGGATCTTCGGGAAAATCATTAAGAATTCCGTAAACATGTCCCATACGCTGTAAAACATTTCCCCACATCAATGTAGGTTCTTCTATTAGTATAGCATGCGAGTCTGCTTCTGTGATCCACCAATTATCTGTTTTCAATTCTTCCTGCAAATCTTTTTTATGCCACGCTGAATATCCTGCTAAAAATTTAATTTGTTCCGGTGCAATTTCATTTGCTTCTATCATCATTTTTAATTGCTGATAATCACCTCCCCAATATAAGCCTTCTGAAATTTTATGCGCTCCTTTTAACTGAGGAATGGAATGAATATAATATATAGAATCCAATCTGATGGAGCCACCCCAATAAATATGAGCATCGAAATCAGGAAAATCATCCAGTGCTTCGCAGACTTTAAGCTGGGTGGGTTTGTTAATGATAAAACCAATTGAACCTTTGCCTGTATGCTGACTAATCAGTACGACGGAACGCTTAAATGTGGGTTCAGGATTGAAGGGCTCAGAAATTAGTAATGCGCCAACAAACGGTTTTGGTAAAGCAGGTGGTTTCTTTTTCATATGAATGTCGCCTCGTATCAATTTTAACTCAAGGCAAGCAAATAGGTTTCTTACTTTTCACCTCAAATCAGCTCAGCAAAAGCATTCGAAAATTTTACTTAAATACATTTACTCTTTTATTAATCAGCACTTTATCTCCAATCATTGTAAGCAAATAAATCCCCGAACTTACATCTTTTAATATGCCGAGTGGAACAATGTTCTCTCCTATTTCATACTGTTTACTACTGACTTCAAATTTTTGCTTTCCGGTCAAATCACAGAGAGAAATAGAAACGACACCTCTACTTAACATAATAAATCGCAAAACGGAATTATCAAGTATTGGATTTGGGAAAACCTCGATTTCAGAAATAGTTGAACTCAATTCGTCTATTCCAATGGTTGGACCGAATTGCAAAGTGAGTTTTACAGGTAAATGATCTGATGAGTTATACAAAGCATTTGCTATGTCCGGAGAAACTGCTGTATTTGTTCCATAGTTTATCGATTGATCGAAATGATGACCGTCATTGCCGATATTATCAAACGATCCCGGCACGTAATAAATTCCGGTTTGCTGCGCAATTCCATTGGAATATAAAATCATATCAAAACGATCGTTCATTCCTCCTGTTGAGCCACCTCCTACTGATGTTGTACGAGTAGACTGTGTGTGATAGCGTGCGTACCCTGAGTAATTCCAAGTCCCACTTAATGACAATGGATCAATAAAATTTCCGTCGTCACTTGTATTGTTTTGCAGAAGCAAACTATAAGCAGGTTCGGATGAATAATAAATATTAAAATCGCCTGCAACTAAAAAATTTGTCCCTGCAGGAAAAGCATTGGTCACAGTTCGTAGCAATGCAACTTCATCTCTGCGATTGGTTTCAAATCCTTGACTTGCCTTTAAATGTACAGCAAAAATATGAAGTGTATCTCCTGTAGCAATAAACTTTAATGTAAAATGACTGATATCTCTCAGAGCAGTTTGAATTGGAACGTTAGAAATAAACTGGAATAAAGAATCACGAAAGTAGATTGCATTGTCAGAATCATAACCGTTAATATATGTTCCTTGTTGATAGTGGTACATTCCTGAATTCATCACATTGCTTAAAATCCATCCTGCTCCTGTTGCAGAGGTGTTCTCCATTGTTACCAATATATCAGGGTTCTCCAATTGAACAACTTTCCTATACTCAGGACATCGCAAAGCAGAATCGGCTGTAGGAGTTGAATTAGGAAAATTTAAAATATTCCACGACATCACCTTTACCTGAAAAGTGACTTGAGAAAACAAATTCCCTGATATAATAAAGAAGAGGAATGACAACATCATTCCTCTTCGATTTTTTTTATTCATGCTAATTTTTTATTTGACAGCGATCTTCAATTTCTCAAAGGTCCCACTATTAATTGCTTCAATTGCTTTTTTCAGAGCACCGTTTAAATCATTGATGACTTCAAAATAGGCGTCTGAATCCCAAAGATTTCTGGCAAACAAAGCTTTCAATTGTATCCGCAATGCGGCTTCCGAAACTTTTAATCCGGCTTCATCTTTCTTTACTCCGGCTTTATCTCCTGCAGCCAAAAATTCACCGAAAATTTTATCATCCAGAACAAAGTTCTTTTTATACACTGTAATGTTTGGATATTTAGACAGAAATTCTGCCCGATGATTGTCGGTATAGGTCAAAGTGAAATCACCCAAAACACCCTTACGAAGCAAGTCGGTATAGAAAGTTGAATTGCTGCTTGTGTCTAATGGAACAAAAATATCCGGCATGATTCCACCACCACCTTTTACCAGACGTTTTGCATTTGTAAAATAAGCAGTACTATCTGCAAACTTGATGCTGTCAGCGCTAAACAGTTCACCATTCTTCAAGCGATTAGAAAAATCCAATTCGTATTCGTCTTCTTCCCCTAATTTATAAGGTTTCTGAATACACCGACCGGATGGTGTATAATAATGTGCAACCGTTAACCGAATTGCAGAACCATCAGGTAATTGAAATGGTTTTTGAACCAGTCCTTTTCCAAATGAACGACGACCAATGATCAATCCTCTATCCCAATCTTGAATTGCACCGGAAACAATTTCACTCGCTGATGCTGATGATTCATCTACTAAAATTGCAAGTTTGCCTTTTTCCCAACCTCCAATAACGGATGAGTTATAATCTTCCGGTGGACTGGTACGACCACGAGTAAAAACAATTTTTTTACCTTCTGATAGAAATTCATCTCCTAATTCTACAGCACGATTTAAATATCCACCACCGTTTCCTTGCAAATCTAATATTAGACTTTCCAAGCCTTGTTTTTTTAATTTGCTTAAAGCATCTTTAAATTCTTCGACAGTTGAATCTGCGAATCTTGAAATTTTAATATAACCAATTGTGGGTGTTACCATATAGGAAGCATCCATTGAAAAAATCGGAATTTGATCGCGGGTAATTGTGTAATCAATCAGATCGGAAAGCCCACGTCTAAAGATGCTCACGACTACCTTTGTTCCTTTATCACCTCTCAGTTTACTAAACACGTCCTTATTGGTGATTTTTATATTGGTAACCACTATGCCGTCAATTTTTACTATACGATCTCCGGCACGAATTCCTAATTTTTCTGATGGTCCGCCGGGAATCGGTTGAGTTACAAGAATGGTGTCTTCGTGAATATTGAATTGAACACCGATGCCTTCAAACTTTCCTACCAGTGGCTCGTTCATTTCACGCATTTCATCCAGCGGAATATATACTGAATGTGGGTCCAATGCTTTTACCATCGCTTTGATGGCTTCTTCCGTTAATTTTTTACCATCAACAGTGTCTACATACGCATATTTGATCAGCTCGAGTGCATAATTAATTTTGTCCTGCGGTGGAGCCATTTGAGCTTTCACTTGCGACGACAAGAGACTAATCGTAAGCAGCATAAAACTGCTATTCAAAATTGACTTTTTTAACATACTTTTTATTATTTGGTACAAAGATACGGGCAAATGGTGTTAAGAAAACGCTAAAATTGAAAAACTTCTGATTTGATTCAAAAAACTCGCTAATTCAAACTGCGCTTTTGGCTAAAGCCGGTGTGTGCTTTGTTTTGATATCCGTCCCTTAAAAGGGACGGCAATAAAAAAGGGACGGCAATAAAGGTTATTCTCACATAAAATAGGAAACGGAAAATTGAGAACTACATTTTGTTTGAAAGATGGAAATGCTGAAAGCATCTTGTAGCGATTTACTTTCCCTCTTCCCCTCTAAAACGCTTCATCCGTCATCCTGCAAAGGAACTTGTTGATCTCTTTGTACAACTGATTGTTCATCTCAATTTTATCTTTAGACTCGCCGAGCAAAGTTTTATAATTATGCATCACCATTAAATTAAGTTTTCCTCAACTTTTGAAGGTGACTCCATATTTATTCACATGCCGCTAATTCAAACTGCGCTTTTGGCTAAAGCCGGTGTGTGCTTTGTTTTGATATC
>CAYHCU010000067.1:0-12481 GCA_964355035.1 uncultured Flavobacteriales bacterium
CAAAGTTCAAAGTTCAAAGTTCAAAGTTCAAAGTTCAAAGTTCAAAGTTCAAAGTCTTGATATAAAAAAAAATGTTTTGCCTCAATTTCCAAATTAAATATAAAAACTACAAATAAATTTACTTTCTCCATGAAAATAAAAGCCGGAAGTTTAAAACACCACAACTTTGAACTTTGAACTTTCAACTTTGAACAAAAGACCTTGAGCAAAAAACTAAAATTACTCTTACTCCGAATTCTTCACTTTAATAATTTCCGCCGCTATACTTACAGCTATTTCAAATGATGTTTGGCTTTTGATTGGTAGACCGATTGGGGAATACAATTTTTTGAGTCTCTTTTCACTTATTCCGGCTTGTTGCCATTCATTGAAAAGTTCTTTCATCTTGGCTTTGCTGCCAAGTACGCCTAAATATTTAAAGTCTTTATTAATGAGAGCTTGCAAAGCAATGTTGTCGCTGCGAAAGCCTAATGTCATTATTACGACATATACGTTTTTTTCTCCGCCTTCAATTAAATTTGTAAGCTCCTCATAATTGTTTAAAAATGTTTTTGCATGAACAAAATTATTTTCTACCATGGTATTTAGTCCAGGACGATCGTCGTACATGTGAATATAAAAATCCATTTTACTTAATAATTCAGAAAGTGCATAAGCGCAATGTCCGCCACCAACAATATGTAGAATATTTTTAAAACCGGTTTTCTCTTTGTAATTCCATTCTGCTTCATTCTTCATTTCAAAATGATAATTCTCCGCAATTGGCAAAATGGAAAACTGAATACCCTTAGGACTAATCGTAAGAGTTCCGTGATGACAATGTTCAAGCGAGTTCACCAATAATTTTACAGAATCGATGTCCTCTGATTTAAGGCGGGAAAGATAAATTGTCTGAGAACCCGAGCAAATCATTCCACTTTGATTTACTGTAGCAGATTTACTATGAACCTGCTTTTTGATCAGAAAATTTTCTTCATCAACCAGCAATCGTTCCTTGGCAATTTCAACAAAATTGTGCTCCATCATTCCACCACCGATGGAACCGACAAAGCGATCCTTGCCAATAGCCATTTTAAATCCCTGGCGACCGGGACTGCTGCCACGACTTTCCAAGACGCACATAAATACGACAGGAGCACCTGTTTCCAGTTGACTTAAAATGAATTGCCAGAGTTTTAGTTCTTTCATTATTAATTATTATTCAACATCGAATATAAAATAAAATATTCCAACAATATTTTTACCAACTAGCATTCATCATTTCTTATGAAGAGAAAGCAGTACTTTTTCCGGCGTAAGCGGTGCATCAAAAGCAACTTTAGCTGAGGGATTAAAGGCTTTAATTGCCTGGCGTAGAGCGAAGAATGCTCCGATACCATACATTAATGGCGGTTCGCCGACGGCTTTAGAACGGAAGATGGCAAGGCTCTCAACATTAGTTTGAAGAAAGTCAATATTTATTTCTTTCGGGACGGAATAAATATCCGGAACTTTATAAGTTGACAAAGCATTACTGCGGAGTTTTCCATCTGCATCAAAAACTATTTCTTCCATGGTCATCCAACCAATTCCCTGCACAATTCCGCCTTCGCATTGACCACGATCGATGATTTCATTCATACTCGAACCGAAATCATGAACGACGTTGACTGAATCAAATTCATAAGTTCCATGGAGGCAATCAACTGTTACAGTAATTATTGCTGAACCATAAACATGATAAGCGAAAGGATGACCTTTTTCGGTTTTAAGATTGTAATGAATATCAGGTGTTGCATAATGAGAATGTTCTGAAAGACTCACACGACGAACATAAGCTGACATAACCAATTTCTTCCAATCCATTTCGCTTTTCGCACCATCAACTAAAACAATGTGATTCTTCAGAGTAACTCTGTCGGGAGTAACATTTAATTCCAGCGCTGCTACTTCTTTCAATCGTGCCAAAATAGCTTCGCAGGCAATTTGTGTTGCACGTCCATTTAGATCAGCAGTAGACGAAGCTGCAGACGGTGAAGTATTAGCGATACGAAATGTATTGGTTGAATTTATTTTTACTAAATCGGTACCGATTGAAAAAACCCGAGCCGCTACCTGTAGTATTTTGGTATTCACTCCTTGCCCCATCTCCACTGCTCCGGTGCTGACATTTACACTTCCATCTGTATAAACATGAACCAAAGAACGAGCTTGATTCATTAATGTTTTCGTAAAACTGATTCCGAAAGCAATTGGCATCATTGCAATTCCTTTTTTGTATAAATGGTTTTCGGAATTAAATTTTTCTATTTCCTTTTTAGTTTTATCAAATGAATAAAGTTGAACAGCTTTATGCCAACATTCATTTGCTTCGCTCACGGCAATTTGTCCATAAGGAAATTCATCGCCGTTGTTGATAAGATTTCGTTTTTGAATTTCTGTTGGATGAATGCCTAATTCATCGGCAGCATGAGCAATTGCACTTTCAATTACGAACATTCCTTGCGGACCGCCAAAGCCACGGAAAGCAGTATTCGGAGGGAGATTCGTTCTGCAGCTATATGCAGTTGCAGTTACATTCGGAACGAAATAAGAATTTGTCGCATGAAAAAGTGTTCTTTCCATGACTGCCGGAGAAAGATCTGCAGCAGCTCCGGCATTCTGATAAAATGTCGCTTCGTAAGCAACAATTTTCAAATCTTTATCGAGTCCGATTTTATAATCAGAAGAATAAGGATGACGTTTACCGGTCATACGCATGTCTTCCATTCGATGCAAAGAATATTTTACAGGACGTTTTAAATGATATGTTGCCAAAGCACACAAAGCAGCCCAAGTATTTGCCTGATCTTCCTTTCCGCCAAAACCACCACCGAGACGAGTGACATCCACTTCGAGCATATGCAGTGGCAAACCTAACACCTTTGAGCAAGCACGTTGAACAGCAGTTGGACCTTGTGTAGAAGAATGAATACGAATAGCTCCATTCTCCATCGGATAAGTATACGCACCTTGTGTTTCAATGTATAAATGTTCCTGACCATTTGTATCAGCTTTTCCACTGAAAACATGAACACAATTTTTAAAAGCATCAGACGAATTTCCCAAAACAAAAGTGCGGGGAGGAATAATTAATTCTCCTTTCTTCTGTGCTTCGCGTGGGTCAGTAATAACAGGAAGCGGAGAAATTTCAACTTTAATTTTTTTCGCAGCTATTCTTGCTGCTTCATCCGTTTCAGCAACGACGAAAGCAATTGGCATTCCACAAAAATGTACATGATGATCTGCCAATAAAGGTTCATCAGGAATGATTCCTCCGATTTGATTTTCACCGGGAATATCTTTCGCTGTAAAAATTCTGATGACACCTTCTGACTCAAGAGCTTCACTGAGGTCGAGTTTTTTTATTTCACCATGGGCAATCGGTGAATCTAAAGCGACACCATAAAGTGTTCCGATAAGGAGAGGTATATCGTCGAGATAAACAGATTCTCCGCGAAGATGATTTTTGCTGTCGATGTTTTTCATAGTTACAGTGTTACAAATTCAGCATTAACCAGTGAAGGATACCAGACAACAAAGTGTGATTTGACTAGTTGATTTAAGAGAAGTCGTTTGTATTCAACAGAACCTCTGACATCACCTATAGGAGTAATTTCCGTTTGTACAATTTCCAACAACTGTTCAATTAAAACAATCGAAACTTTTTTACCGATTAAAAATTGTGTTGCTTTTTTCAGAAACAAAGGTGTCGGCCCTACTCCACCGGCAGAAATTCCGGCTTTAACAATTAAATCATTCTTCAATTCAATTAACATAGCAGAATTTACACTAGCAATATCCAGATTCGTTCGCTTACAAACTTTTTCAAAATTGAATTTAGAATTAACACCGGGTAATTGAAATGAAATCTGCTTTACATATTCATTTGATTGTTTGTTTAGTTTTTTATAGCCGAGATAAAAATCGCTGAGTTTTATTGTTCGATTTTTTAAACCATCACTTAATAAAATATCAGCATCTAAAGCCAGAAAGAAAGCTGTAAAATCACCGATAGGCGAAGCGTTTACGATATTCCCTGCGATTGTTGCCATATTTCTGATTGGAGTTGAAGAAACCAATCTGTAATATTTTTCAAAATCAGGAAATGCTTTTCGAATGACAGGCGATTCAATCAAGTCGGTAACAGTCGTAGAAGCGCCTATGATACAATTTCCATTTTCCTCAATCACACCCAGCAATTCCTTTCGATCAGACAAAAAAGTAAGAGCAGAAAAAGGCATCGCTTCCTGTTTCTGCACATAAAGATCAGTACCACCGCTCACAAAATAATCGGGATGTGCAGAACAAATAGGAATATACATTGCAATTTCAAGTAAAGCCAGTCGCTCTTTTATAGTCGCAAAGTAGTCAGGTAAAATTTTCTTTTCTGTTACAAAAACAGATGGTTCCACTTTGCCACGTTGAGAACAAATTTCTGCAATACGAAGCACAGCTCTTTCAATCGATTTATATCCTGTGCATCTGCAAATATTTCCATCAACAGCAGCAATGGCTTCTTTTGGATAATCCACCACATCATCTCGCAGACAAAATCCTGCGAGCGACATTACAAAACCTGGAGTACAGAAACCGCATTGCGTAGCGCCTTCATCGCTCATAGCCTGCTGAACCGGATTTAAGATATCCATATTTACACCTTCAATGGTAACGATATGTTTTCCATTTGCATTCGCCATAGGCATCAGGCAAGAAGTCATCGAGCGATACCGAAGTTTACCTTCAACAATTTCTCCCACCAAAACGGTGCATGCCCCACAATCACCTTCGCGGCAACCAATCTTTGTACCTGTTAAGTTTTTCTGATATCGAACAAAATCAAGAACAGCTACACCGGGGTGACCGTTGTAATTAATTTCTTTGTCGTTTAGAATTAGTTTGATCACACTTGGAGGTTTTTATTTGCACAAAGGAAAGAAAATTTCGGGTTAAAGCTAAGGGTTGTTTTCAATTTGAAGGTCTCGTTTTGGGGTCAAAGGTAAGAGGTCAGAGGTCAGGTGGTTTAGGTAGATTAATAGGGCTGAGGTATTGTTTTCAGGTCAGAGGTCAGAGGTTAAGCTGTCTGGGTAAAATTCAAAAGGAAGAAGTATTGATTTCGGGTCTACGGTCAAAAATTATTTACAGGTTTAAGGTCTTGCTTTCAAAATAGAAGTCAGTGGTCTTAAATCAGATTGTGATTCGCCTTGACGAAATCTTCATCCTCAAGACTTCCATAATTTCACTTCAGGAGAAGATGCAGGATTCCAACGAGATAAGCAACTATGACAGGAATACTAATTTTGAATAATTATTTGAAGTCGAAAAAATAAATTACAGTCTTTCCTAAACTGTGTAGCACTTCCCGGCGAAGTCACGCGCGAAGAAGATTTTTTTCATTTTAATAAATGTTGGGTCGCGTTTAAGACTACGCCGAGCGGTGGCTTACTCTGGGATTAGGTAACAATGAAATAGATAAGTGCTATTAAGTAGTTACCTAAAAGCAGAAAAATATTATACAATTAATAAAACGATTTAACACCTTCCGGCGAAGTCACGTACGAAGTAGAAGTATTTCGTTTTAGTAAATGTTGGGTCGCGCTTAAGACTAGCCAAACTCCTTTATTATTTTTTCATCGCTTTAAACCCAATCATTTTTCTGTTTTCTTTTGATTCGTCATTTTGTTTTTGCTGGAGAATGAATTCAAGCGCTTGCTCAATAGAATTGAATTTTTCATCGAATTTATTTTCAAGCTCTGTTATTTTTTCATGTAGATATGATTGTTCATTTTGGAGATGTCGCAAAGAAATAAAAGCACGGATGACTGCAATATTCATTGCAATTGCCCTTTCGCTATTCAAGACAGAAGCTAGCATTACAACACCATATTCAGTAAAAACTTTTGGGAGGTACTTTCGATGACTTCCTCTGGCATTCTTTAAGGTCACAAATTGTGACCTTAAAGAATGCCATTCATCTTCAGTAAGTTCAAACATAAATTCATCCGGAAATTTTTTAAAATTCCTTTTTACGGCTTGATTAAGTTCTTTCGTTTTAACTTCGTAAATCTCTGCAAGCGTTTCGTCTAATATTATCTTTGTCCCGCGGATTTCGAAAATTTTTGAGCTTATGGAATGATCTGTTGATTGAATCATGGTGTAAAGTTCATTCAATTCGCGATCATTTCCATCCCATATATGCGGGGAAATTCGTTGAGCGTTTTTCACAATTCGCACCCGGCGGTTTCTTTAACCTCAAACCTCCTAAATTTCAATTCACAAGCAGTAAAGGGATTCTACAGGATCTAGGCGAGTACGTTACGAATTATAATTTTGAGTAATTATTTTCAGGCAGAAAAATAAATTGCAGCAAAATTGAAACTGTGTAGTACTTCCCGACGAAGTCACGCGCGAAGAAGAGTTGTTTCATTTTAATGAATTTTGGTCGCAGTTGAAGCTATGACTCAAACCTATCCCCCATAATTCCAACCAAATAGCTCATTTTTTTGATTATTCAGATATTCTTTGCATATTGAATTCCTTTTAAAAATAAATCTATGGATGAATACATGAAAGCCGCAATTGCTGAAGCCCTTCAAGGCCGGAAAGAAGGCGGTATTCCGATTGGTTCTGTGCTTGTGAGAGATGGTAAAATCATCGGACGAGGGCATAACAAAAGAGTTCAGGATGGCGATCCGATCACGCATGCAGAAATTGATTGCTTGCGAAATGCAGGTCGTGTCGGTGATTACAAAAATGCGGTTTTATATTCTACACTGATGCCTTGCTACCTTTGTGCAGGTGCAGTTGTTCAATTCAATATCAAAACTGTTTATGCAGGAGAAAACGAAACTTTTTCAGGAGCAAAGGAATTTATGGAATCACACGGAGTGAATGTCATCAATATAAACTCTGAAGAATGTAAAACAATGATGGCTGATTTCATAAAAGAAAACCCTAAATTGTGGTTCGAAGATATTGGTGAATTATAGTTAAATTTTAATTCCGATTTTTTTCAAACAAATTACAAAAAGAAAAACAATGTCAATCTTAATCAAGAACGGAAAAGTTGTCACTGCAAGCGAAGTAATGGAGGCAGACGTTTATATCGAAGGAGAAACAATTCGCGCCATAGGGAAAAATCTGCCTTTTAAAGCAGACAAAGAAATTGACGCAACGGGAAAAATAATTTTTCCGGGTGGTATTGATCCGCATGTTCATCTTGACATGCCTTTTATGGGAACATTCTCAAGCGACAATTATGCTACAGGAACATCCGCAGCATTGTTCGGCGGTACGACAATGGTTATCGATTTTATTTTGCAAACACAAGGTAAATCGCTGTATCATGCTTTAGGGGAATGGCAAGGAAGATCGAATAACAATGCTTGTTGCGACTACTCTTTTCATATGGCTGTAACGGATTTCAATGATAACACAAAAGAAGAGATTTCCGATATGGTCAACAAAGAAGGCATCACTTCTTTCAAAACTTTCATGGCTTACAAAGGCGCATTGATGATTGATGATCGTCAAATGGTCGGACTGATGAATGAAGTGAAAAAGCAAGGCGGAATGGTGACTGTCCATGCAACTAATGGAGAAATGATCGATTATTTAATTGCCAAACACCGCGCTGAAGGAAAACTGGCTCCACTCTATCATTATCTCTCACAACCGGAAATAACAGAATCAGAAGCATCAGGACGATTTGCGGATATGGCTTTTCACACAGGCGTTCCCGCGTATATTGTACACATGACATGTGAAGGTGCACTCAATCAAATTCGTGATGCAGCAAAAAGGAATCAGCGTGTATTAGCAGAGACTTGTATTCAGTATTTAGTTTTAGATGCTTCGCTGTATGAGAAAAATTTTGAAGGCGCTAAATGGGTAATGAGTCCACCGCTACGTGAGAAAAAAGACCAGGAAGCATTATGGGCAGGAATAAATCAAGGAAGCATTCAGGTAGTAGCAACTGATCATTGTCCATTCAAATGGGAACAAAAATTAATGGGGAAAGATGATTTCTCTAAAATACCCAACGGTCATCCAGCTATTGAACATCGGATGGAATTACTATTTTCCGAAGGTGTAAACAAAGGCAGAATATCGTTGAACAAATTTGTTGAAATCACATCGACTAATACAGCGAAAATATTCGGAATGTTTCCTAAAAAAGGATGCATTGCTATTGGGTCAGACGCAGATCTTGTTATCTTCGATCCGAATGAAGAGCATACCATCAGTGTTGAAAGTCATCACATGAATGTAGATTACAGCGGCTATGAAGGATGGAAAGTAAAAGGGAAAACAAAAACCGTCATCTTAAGAGGAGAAATTGCAATCGAAAACAATGAGCGAAAAATTGCTCCGGGTTTTGGAAAATTTGTAAAACGCAACAAAGTGAATGGAATTATTTAATTTCGTTCGGTAATATTTCTAACAAATCTAAAAATACTATTTATGGCAAGAATGATTCGTTCCGGTCTTATTCAAATGAGTTTACCAAAAACTGAAGGAGAAGGAACAATTGCAGAAATTATGGAGGCAATGGTGCAAAAGCATATTCCATACATTGAAGAAGCCGGCAAAAAAGGAGTTCAGATTCTTTGTTTGCAGGAAATTTTTAACACACCTTATTTTTGTCCGGGACAGGATAAAAAATGGTATGCATCCGCTGAGTCAGTGCCGGGACCAACAACAGATCGCATTGCAGAATATGCTAAGAAATACAATATGGTGATTATTGTTCCTATCTATGAAAAAGAACAATCCGGGTTCCTCTATAACACAGCTGCAGTTATCGATGCAGACGGAACTTATCTAGGAAAATATCGCAAGAACCATATACCGCATACTTCAGGATTTTGGGAGAAATTTTTCTTCAAGCCGGGAAATTTAGGTTATCCTGTGTTTCAAACAAAGTATGCAAAAATCGGAGTTTATATTTGCTATGACAGACATTTTCCGGATGGAGCAAGAGTACTGGGATTGAATGGTGCAGAGATCGTTTACAATCCATCAGCAACTGTTGCCGGACTTTCGCAGTACCTATGGAAACTGGAGCAACCGGCACATGCAGCTGCCAATGGATATTTCATGGGTTGCATCAATCGAGTCGGAGAAGAAAAGCCTTGGAACCTTGGAAGGTTTTATGGAACATCATATTTTGTAGATCCAAGAGGACAAATCTTTGCTCAAGCATCAGAATCTAACGATGAATTATTAGTTGCAGATTTTGATCTTGATCTGATAGACGAAGTTAGATCTACATGGCAATTCTTCCGTGATCGCCGTCCTGAGACATATGGTAAATTAGTTGAACTTTAAATAACGTTCCTCGTTTATCGTCTTTCGTCTTTCGTAGATGCAGGTTCGAAAAACGAAAGACGAAAAACGAAAACGAAAAACGAATGAGTGAATTCCTCCCTCCTTCCAGTGAATCTGAATTTGAAAATAATTTCAAGCAGATAAAACCACTGATGAATGAAACAGAAGCGTATTACGAAAGTTCGCGTTGTCTTTTTTGCTACGATGCGCCATGTGTAACAGCTTGTCCGAGCGACATAGACATTCCATTGTTCATTCGTCAGATCAATTCAAAAGATCCTTTAACGGCAGCAAAAACAATTTACAATTCCAATTACTTTGGATATGCATGCGGAAAAGTTTGTCCGACCGAAGTTTTGTGTGAAGGCGCTTGTGTTTACAATCACCAGGATGTAAAACCAATTGAGATCGGAAGACTACAGAGTTTTGCTACGGGAAAAGCGATTAAGTCAAACAAACAATTATATCGCTTACCACCTTCCAACGGAAAAAAAGTGGCAATTATAGGAGCCGGACCTTCTGGAATTTCCTGTGCATGTGAGTTAAAAATGCTAGGTTTTGAAGTAGACATTTTTGAATCGAAAGACAAATCTTCCGGACTGACCGTTTATGGTGTTGCACCATACAAGATCACCAATGAAGAAGCTTTAGATGAAATGGATTATTTACAGAAGCAATTTCAATACAAGGTTCATTACAATAAGGCGATCACATCCAAAGAAGAAATTGAAAATCTCGAAAAGAATTATGATGCAATTCTTATAGGAATCGGACTAGGACGAACTTCTAAAATAAACATCGCAGGAGAAGACAAAGAAAATTGTTTTGGTGCTGTGGAATTCATTGAGAAACTAAGAACAACCCATCACAAAGTAGCTATTCCAAAAAGTGTGATTGTCCTTGGTGGCGGAAATACTGCCATGGATGCGGCTTCTGAGAGCGCACGCATGGGAGCAGAAAAAGTCATTCTTGCTTATCGTCGTGGGAAAGATGAAATGAGAGCGTATGAGTTTGAATACGATCTTGCAAAAGGCGTTGGTGTGAAAGGAATATTCAATGTTTCACCGGTAGAAATTCTCGGAAATGGAAAAGTTACTGGAGTAAAATTCATTCATACCAAAAATGTGAATGGAAAATTGGAAAACATTGCAGGAAGTGAATTTACTGAATCATGTGATTGGGTAATTAAAGCAACAGGACAATCAAAGCAAGTTGACCTTCTCAAATTGATATATGGAGTTTCACTAGATACAAAAGGAAGAATCGAAGTGAACTCCGAAACCTTCCAGACAAAAAATCCAAAATATTTTGCGGCAGGTGATGCTGTGAGTGGCGGAAAAGAAGTTGTGAATGCTGCTGCAGAAGGAAGAAAAGCTGCTCGGGGAATAAGTAAATATCTATCAAACGTTAAATAAGACAAGTTAAATTCACATCAAAGTATGGCTGATTTAAGATCTAATCTTGCCGGGATAAAATCCCCGAATCCATTTTGGCTGGCTTCTGCCCCACCAACAAATAGTGGCTATCAAATCATGAAAGCATTTGATGCCGGTTGGGGAGGCGCTGTTTGGAAAACCTTAGGTGTTCCTGTCGTGAATGTTTCCAGTCGTTATGGCGCATTGAATTATCGCAGTAACAGAATGGTTGGATTTAGCAATATAGAATTGATCACTGATCGACCACTTTCCGTTAACTTAAAAGAAATAGAAGAAGTTAAAAAAAGATTTCCTGACCATGCAGTCATTGCATCGCTTATGGTTGAAACACGTGAGCAATGGCATCAAATAGTTAAAGATGCAGAGAATGCAGGAGCAGATGGATTGGAATTGAATTTCGGTTGTCCTCATGGAATGTGCGAACGAGGAATGGGGTCTGCAGTCGGACAAGAGCCAAAAGTTTTGAAGACCATTGTTAGCTGGGTAAAAGAAGTTGCCAAGGTACCGGTGATTGTAAAATTGACTCCAAATATTTCTGACATCACACGTCCAGCCATTGCTGCTCGCGAAGGTGGCGGAGATGCTATATCGCTTATCAACACAATCCAGAGTATCATTGGTGTAGACATTCACAATTTTGTAGCTTATCCGGTTGTCGATGGGAGAAGTACGAATGGTGGCTATTGTGGTCCGGCAGTAAAGCCAATTGCCATGAACATGTTGAAGAATTGTGCTCAACATCCGAGTGTCAATCTTCCGATATCCGGAATTGGCGGAATTGAAAATTGGAGCGATGCTGTTGAATTCATTCTTCTTGGAGCAACGAATGTTCAGGTTTGTACAGCAGTAATGCATTATGGCTTTGGAATTATTCGTGAGATGACAGCGGGCTTAGAAAATTACATGGATGAAAAAGGATTTAAAACATTGGATGATTTCAGAGGAAAGGCTCTACCGAATATCATGCATTGGGAAGATTTAAATCTAAAATATAAAATTGTTGCAAACATCAATGAAGACAAATGCATTGGCTGCCAATTGTGTCATACAGCTTGTGAAGATGGCGCACATCAGGCAATTGGTTTGTCAAAAGATCCATTGAATCGCAAACCACATATCATTGAAGAAAACTGTGTAGGTTGTAATTTATGTTCGTTAGTTTGTCCGGTTGAAGAATGTATTTCAATGGAAAGAAGAGATGATGGAACAGAACATGTTACCTGGAAAGAGAGAACATTAGCCAATACTATTCCAACAACATTTAATGATGAATTAGCAGGTGGTCTTCATCACTGGGTTCCTGAACCCTCCGCAGCTTTGACAAAAGTTAAACCGCAACATTATAAAGCAGTTTGAAGAACGAAATTCGAAGTTCGATATTCGAGGTACGTGGTTCGTGAGTAAAATGTGTTCATTTTGCAAGTAGTCTTAAAACTACATTTGATTTGTCAGATGTAAATACTGCAAGCATCTTTTAGCGGTTTGCTTTCCTCCCAACCCGTCTCAAACAATACATCTGTCATCCTGACAAAGGAGACTTTTATATCCTAAAAAAAAGTCCAATCTCCTTTTATGAAGATTAGACTTTTGTAAACTCAAGAAACTAACAACTTATTTTTAAACAATAATATTATTCCTGTATGGAGGAGAAATTTCTATTTTGATCATGAATAATGCGGATGCTTGAACTTATTATC
>CAYHCU010000068.1:0-12475 GCA_964355035.1 uncultured Flavobacteriales bacterium
ATTCTAACCAACCTCGTTGAACGGTTTTGAGTTGTTGAATGCGTTCGGCTATCGTAAGCGGCGCCGTAATGAACATTTATGCTAAAAAGTCCGCCGATCGTAAATCTGCAAACCGCTATGCACAAGGCTATGGCGACAGCACAAAACATCGACAAAAATTGACTGCAATAAACTTTTTTTCGTAACTTTGATTTTATGAAACAACGAATTTATATTGACACTTCTGTTTTCGGCGGGAACTTTGACGAAGAGTTTGCGAAGCATACAATTCCATTGTTCGACAGACTTAAAAACAATGAATTTACTTTACTTTTTTCGACAGTAACACAAGACGAATTAGCAACTGCACCACAAAATGTTAAAGAACTTGTCAAAAGCATAAAGGTTGACAACACAGAATTTCTTGAGACAACAACTGAAGTCATTGACCTTGCATCAGAATACATTTCTGAAAAAGTAGTTGGACAGACAAGTTTTGCAGACTGTTTACATATTGCCTTAGCAACAATAAATCGTGCGGACTTCTTAGTAAGCTGGAACTTTAAACACATTGTGAACGTGCAAAGAATTCGTGGTTACAACTCTATTAACATTAAAAACGGTTATAGACAATTAGAAATACGTTCACCAAGAGAATTTGAAAAATATGAAAACGACTGAAAAACATTTTGACGCAGTAAATTTTATGCGTCAGCAACGAGACAAATTAAGCGAAAAGTTGTCTAAAATGACGAAAGCTGAAATTTTGGAATACTTTAAGAATCGTAAAGCTGAAACAACAATTAAGCCTAGTGCATAATCGAGTTGCTCGCCCTACCGAATTTCTCCGATAGGGTGCGCCTCTTGGCATGGACGGTGGTGTTAATATCGTCGACATTATTTTATCTTGGTATAGTGCAATACAGAGTAGAATAGGAAACAAAAAATTAATTAGCTTTGGTTTTTGCACTAACTGACGTTATGCACCACTTTAAAAAGACACGACATTGCAACAACTGATTGACATTTATGGACACTGCATTATTCCTAAAAACACATTTTTGTTTCGAGGACATAAAGACACATCCGCTGACGACTGTATGTTCTTTGCGACAAAGTTCTGGGTTGCCGGTGTGTTCAAGGACACAATACAAGTTTGGAAAACGAAAACAGAAATTCAAGTTTTATTTTTAGTTGATTATCTCAATAACAGCAGTTGGACAACTTCGGCTTTACCACAGCTCTTTAACAGTATTTTTCCAGCGAACAGCTATTCCGACTTTGACGATCTTGACATAAAACATTCAGACATTAACAGGCGAAATAAACTTGTGAAAAAACTTTTTGACGAATATAATATTTCTGGTTGGCTGACTTCTTTAGAAAATAAAGTAGAATTAGAAGTATGCTTATTTGACAAGCAAGCAAATACAAATCAACTGCAACTAGTGGACACGGTAGACAGCAAAAACAAAAATTATTTCAAGGACAGCTTGGATAGAATTAAAATTTTTCCAACCAGAAATTTTTACGACAAGACAAATAATAAGTTCAACGAACACGTTCCATTTCTCGCAAAAGAAGAAGACCACTATACAAAATATAAGAGAATGATGAACGCTTGGATTAAAGACGAAGTGTCGAAAGGAATGGGCGAAGTTGAAGCAAAACACTATTTTCTTAATTTGAGGACAAAGTTGAAAATATAGATGACAGAAAGAAAAGCGGAAGATAATATGAGTAGCCCGCCCTACGCAAGATTAAGCAGGGAGAGGCTCTTGGCATAGCCACCACTATGTGGCACACCACTCCCGCAAAAAGAGGGTTAAACTCCCATACGGCAGTTCATGGTGTAAAAGAGTGGTCCATGAATTTTTGTTCAGGGCGGATTTTCTTGTAGTGATCAGAATGGAACTTTGTGCAAACCTCATCCACCTTTTCGCTTGCGGCTCCATGCATAGGCGCGATGGTAATCTACGCCGAGACGCATCAGATTCTTTCTCTTGCTGTGCTACCTTATCCCTTCAACGAAGTCTCGCATTCAGTATATTCTAAAGAGAGTTGAATTTGAAAATCTCTCTCTTGATACGGGATTCCTTCGCTTTCAAATTTTGATATTTACAATTCACCGGAATATCCAAAAACAATGCTAAATTTGAACTATGAAAAAGTTTATTCAAATATTAATTTTCGTATTGGCTCCGGGATTAAATGTGCACATATATGCCACTTCAATTATCGCTTCAACTCTTGGCTGGAATGCTACGGATGCCACAACAGCGTTTGTAAATTCAATTAATTCAGCAAACGATACCATCATTGTTGATTTGCAGTCATCTGATTGGATAATACAATCAACAAATTTCACTGCCTTGAATAATAAAACCATTATTTTTCAAAATGGCGTAAATTTAGTTGCTAAACCAGGTGCATTTTCAAACATCTATGCCACACTAATGACATTGTATGAGTGTAATAATATAAAAATTATTGGTTATGGAGCAACTTTCAAAATGCAAAAAAGTGAATACATCGCTTACAATAACAGTGAACATAGGCATTGCATTCAATTGATAAGTTGCAACTATATAGATGTTTATGGTTTAAAATTAATGGACAGTGGTGGCGATGGAATCATTGTTGCTTCGTACACAGGTATTGCTACTCAAAGATATTCGGCAAATATTTTTCTCAAAGATCTATGGTGTGATAATAATTATCGTCAAGGAATTTCAGTAATTTCTGTTCAACATTTAAGGGTAGAGAATTGCTGGTTTACCAATACTATTGGGACAGCACCACAAGCCGGAGTAGATATAGAACCTAATCAACCATTCGAGCGACTTATTGATATTGTATTTGAAAAATGCAGATTTACAGGAAATGCAGGAGGAGGTATTTTAATAGCTCCTATTTCTATTGATAGTACAACACTACCAATGGACATTACATTCAACAATTGCTATATTTCAAATAATGGCACAAACAAATATCAGATTTCAACCTATGGTTATGCTAGTGGAGCAACAGGAACTATAAATTTTAATAATTGCATGACTGATGGTGGCGCTTATTCTGTTGGCGGAACTAAATTAGCGTCGGGCTATAAAACCAATTTTAGTAATTGTGTTTTCCGAAATCCTTCGAATATTGTTATAAATTTTGATGACCACACTACTTCAACTTCTCTAATACGTAATGGCGGTGCAAGCTTTACAAATTGCTTAGCATTTTACAATACAGCTTACCGTTATTTTAATGTTTGGCATGCAAATGCTACCACTGCCGGACTGGACGATGTTCAATTTAATAATTTCACAGTTATTAACCCCAACAGTGTAACTTATAATAATGGCGGGAATGTTACTGCAAATTGTGTTTTTAATTTTCAACAATTTACAACTCCTCCTCCAACAATTGTTTCATTTACTTTAGGAAATAATTTGATTGAATGTGATACAACAAACAGTTTGCTGAATTTTTCAAGAGATGCTTCAAGCGACACCACTTTCCCAATTGCAATGACGTATTCAATTTCAGATACCGGTATTCAAGGTGTTGATTATAGCCGAATGAAAGGTTTTGAAATTATACCGGAAGGTAGTTTTGCTCAAACAGATACTTTTTTTGTATTGGCAGATACACTTACTGAAATTGTGAAACAAAACATTGTCTCTCTTGATACAAGTTCGTTATATTCTTCATCATCTTCTTCGCAAAATGTTACTATTTCAGATTGTACATCAGTTGGTATTAATGAAAATGCTCTTGAAAACATATTTTTCATTTACCCAAATCCGGCATCAGACATTTTAAATCTTTCATTTATCAATACTCAAAATACAAAACAAGAGGTTTTAATTTTCAATACATTTGGGCAATTAATTAAAAAAACGGAGCTACTACAACCGCAGCAAATCAACATTTCCGATTTACCGAACGGACTCTATTTTGTAAGGTTGCCCAATTATATTAGCGAAACGAAAATAATTTTAAAGCAGTAAAAATGAATCGGAAGGAAGCTGGTTAATATAATGATTCCTAAAAAAAGTAACTTCATTGATAGTTTAAAAAATAAAATACTTATGAAACAACTACTAGTAGTACTATTAACAACGATTACTCTTTTTTGTAATGCACAAGATAAGAAAGGATGTGAAAACTCAGAGCCTACTTACTTAAATCGTCTTCCGGGCTTTCATATATCCGATTGTGAGGAAAGTGAATTTAAAGAACATACATTTATTTATTATACAGGAAGTCCGGCCGTGGCAAATAAGTTGATCAAAGGTGGCAAGTATCGTAGAATTACATTTTTTAAGGATGAGGGTGAAACAAGAAAATTTAGTAGCTCACAAATTCTGGCTAATTACATGAATGCCATTTTAAAGGTTAAAGGAAAGGCCCTTTCTAACGATAAGACAATGCTATCGGCAAGTTTGAATGGGAAAGACGTGTTTGTACAGCTTTCCGCCGGAAATTCTGCTGATGTAAAAAATTATATTTTTACTTTTTTAGAGGTAGAACAAATGAAGCAAGACCTCGAAATTAATTTGAAAGAAGCAATTGACAGAGACGGGAAAATATCTTTATATGGTATTCTCTTTGATATAAATAAAGCGATCATCAAAATTGAATCTGAAAAATCATTACAAACTATTATTGATTATCTCAATAAATATCCAATTGAAAAAATAATTATTGTTGGGCACACCGACAACACAGGACTTTTTTCAGCTAATATTGACCTATCTAAAGAAAGAGCAAAGGCTGTTGTAGAATACCTAACCACAAAAGGAAAAATCACTGCTTCTCGTCTAATGTTTGATGGTGTAGGCCCACTATGCCCTGTTACAACCAATTCAACAGTTGAAGGGAAAACACTAAATAGAAGAGTAGAAATTGTTAAACAATAAATAATGTGGAATAAAAAAATGTTAGGTCAATTAATGCAATAGCGGAAGGTCTGCTTAAAATAGTTCGCGAAAATGCAGAACGTAGGGGAATTAAAAACTTTGTTGCTGCTCTAAACAAAGCAGACGATGCCATGAAAGCTAAAATAAAAATCGAAGTTTTTCCGGTAGTAAGTTAAAAATATTCGGATGGAAATACTCTTATTGACTCTAGCGCTCTTTTTATTTATGGTGAATCCAACATTTGTTCACTATCCAGAAAGAAGCCGGATTCTTTATTTCTACTATGCAATTTTATTCAAAAGATGAAGATTTCTATTTCGCCCAAAATCTTACAAATTTTTCCGTGTGTGTGACGTTTTAAAAGAATATTCCAATAACGTTCTAAAAAATTACAAAACGATTACAAGAGAGATCTACTTGTTGAGCAATATTCATGTGAACCCATGAATTCAATCGTAGATTTATATAAGTAAAATTAGTTTAACACTAAAACAAAAAATATGACAACTCTTGAAAAGAAAATGGAAGCCGACAATTCGATGCTATATAAAGTTTCGGCTGCTTCGGCACTAATGATGATTCTGGTGTTTTCGACCATGAAGATTCTAGGGCTTCTCTATGTTGTAGAATTACGAGCGCTCAACTTTCTGATTATGTTTTTTGGGGTACGGTATATTCTACTTCGTCTCAGAACAGAGAATGAGGGTACGCTTGAGTATTTGCCTGCTTTGTTCACAGGATTCTTTACTGCTTTCTTAACCTCAACCCTCTTTGCGGTTTTTATCGGCGCATATCTTATGGTCGACTCTAACTTAATGCAGCATCTGATAAGTTCACAGCCGTTAGGATATTCACTAACTCCTGCATCATCTGCACTCGTCATTGAATTCGAAGGTTCTGCGTCAGGTGCTATAGTAGCATTTGCACTTGTAAATTTATTTAACAGAGATAATGTGCAAGGATAAAACAAAGTTGCGATTTATTAGCAGTCAAAATATAAAATGCCGGACAGAGAGTGATTCTGTTCGGCATTTCTTTGTCATATTCATTTCCTGAGGAGAGAATAAATGGGGACTTTTCATTTCCTGTGGTGAGAACAAAAATACCTTCTAAGAACGACGAGAAAAGCAATTCAATTCTTCTTTTAGACACAAATTAGAATGGCGTTTTCGTTTGCTTTTATTCCTGAAATACAGGCCCATTTTTCTTTTCGAAAAATCTGCGGGAAATAATTTACTTTTTTGAAAATATTCATTACTTTTGAGATTAACGTACAAGAATACTAAAGAGAAAAAATCCGCAATTGATTACCAAACTGACAGTTTTATTAGTAATGTGTTTTACTTTTTGTCAAGGGCAAATAAGTGATACACCAACATTTTGTTGGATGGTTCTGTCAAAAGGAAACAACACACCATCCTTTGTTTTCGGAACACTTCATCACTTGGGGCCAGATCCGGTTTTAAAAAACAAGAAACTGATGTCCTTTATACTTCGAAACAGATTAATTGTGCAGGAAGCAGACACTACCGAACTACTTCACCCCAGCGATGATCGATTTGATTTTTCTTGCGATACAGCGTTAGACCAATTGCTTGGCTTTTCAGATTATCAATTTGTTAAAAACGAATTTTTTTATGCCACAGGAAAAGATCTTGAAGATTATAAATTCCAAATGCCGGAAGCAATTATGGTTATGATTGACAATGCAAATGAACGTAAAAATATTTATAAGAAGAAAATGCCGCTAATGGAAAACGCTTTTTATGCTTTGAGTGTTGTTAAGAAAATCCCAATTCAGGGACTTGAAACCAGGAAGGAGAATTTTGAAATCATGTATAAATCAATGCCCTTGAAAGATCAGGCAAAACTTTTAATGTATGATTTAAAAGATCTAAAATTTAATAATACTGAAGAAACAATGAACGCTTGTTTTGAAAATCAAGACCTAACCTGTTTCTGCAAGATTGATGACATGAACCATTACACCCGGCCGGGCGACGAAACATTTATTGTAAAGAGAAATTTATTTTGGATTAAGAAGATAAAAAATTACATCGATCAAGGCAATGTTTTTATAGCAGTGGGTGCCGCTCATCTTTGTGGAGACTATGGTATTATTTCTCTTTTGAAAAAAAGCGGATACGCAATTGCTCCTGTACTGATAAAATAAAAATCAACAAAAAATGATACAAAAAACTACAATGACAATTCTGGTTTGCTTTCTTTCAGCACACTTGATTTTTGGGCAGTTTTCAGTAAAGCCCTTGTTTTTTGAAACTACCGGAGTATCCAATCAAGGGGTGGTAGTTGGATATGAAGGCCAGGCAGGGCCATATTCGATCTGGAAACCTGATTCAGGTATTACATCCTATATTGGCGGACTTGCACCGGGACTAGGAGTAGGTGGTCAAGCACGTTTTTCCGACGATGGAAATTATTTATCAGGAACAAGTCATGTACTTAATGGAGCTGAAATGTCGAGATATGATGTTTCAACTAATCAATGGCTGCCATTGGGAAATTTAGGTTTTGCAATTGATAGTACTTTAAGTGGCGGATTTGGAATATCAGGAGATGGGAATACTGTTGTTGGAAATTCATGGGCTGATACTACGGGTGGATTTGCATATACACATGCTGTAGCCTGGAATCAGACAGAAGGGTTTCTTGATTTAGGAAGTATGTTCTCAAGCGCCGGTATTAGTGCGCGAGCAAACAATCTAAGCAGCGACGGAAGTATTGTTGTTGGCTGGCAAGATTTCAATGGCCCATGGAAATCGGCAGTATGGCGGAAAAATCCGGGTGGTGGTTATTTTCCTAATGAGTATTTATTAATTGACACAAACGGAAGTCCTACTGATGAGTATAACCAGTTAGGTGAATGTAGTGTTGTTTCTGCAGATGGAAATTGGATTGGCGGTTACGGAGACTATGCGAATAACAACGAACCTTGGATCTGGAGTCAGGATTCAGGAGTAATCAATTTAGGAATTTTACCCGGTGGAATGCAAGGTTTTGTTTCAGGCATGAATCCAGATGCTTCTGTTGTAGTAGGTTGGTTCGATGGTGGATTCGGAGATCCGCGACTTCCATTTATCTGGACACCAACAGGCGGATTGGAAAATTTGAATACATACATCAATACAGTTTTAGGATATTCAACAAGTGGCTATCAAATTTACACTGCAAATTGTATGTCGGCAAACGGACAATATGTTGCCGGTTACGGTGTCGATTCTGCTTTTAATTATTTTGCTTATCGCGTGAATCTTGATCCGAATGTTGGCATTTATAATCTATCGGGAACAAACAAAATCTCTATTTATCCAAACCCAACTTCCAATAGTATTACAATAAAAAATTCCAACAAATCTATTTTGACGATCAGTAATATGGGAGGAATGGTTATTGAAAGTATGGAAATTTACGGAAACCACATTTTGGATATTTCAAAATATGCGCAAGGAGTTTATGTTCTTACCGTACAATCAGGTGATTCAATAAGGACCGGTAAGTTCATTAAGAATTAATTCGCCACACAAAAAACTTACTGTTTATATATTCACACACAATCATCATGAAAAATCTTATCCTGTTATCGCTGCTTCTTTTAAGCATTACTAGCAAAGCTCAACCTAATTGCAATTGGGCTTACATTCCTATAGGTCCGGCGCAAACCTATAATACTATTTACAATGTTACCACTGATCAAAACGGGAATAGTATTGAAGTAGGGAAAATTTTAGGGCATGCAGATATGGACCCTTCGCCAAATCCTGCAGACACCGCCTTTACTGCTTTATCTTACAACTACTATCTTTCTAAGACAAGTATCGATGGTCACTTGATGTGGATTCGTTATTTTCAGAACGCAACTCAAATTTCATTTTTCGAATTTAAGGGTTTGAAAATTAATTCAGCAAATGAAATTGTCGTTGTTGGAAATTTTTACGGCTCCGTAGACTTCAACCTCTCTGCTTCCGGAGTAGATACATTAAGAAGTCATTTCCCTACCTACCCTGATTATTTCGTTGCAAAATATGACTCATCGGGCGACTATCAATGGGCATTTAATATCGGAGATCCTACAACGAGTAATATCGAAGTACAAGCTGTTACTATTATGCCAAATGACAATATTGTAATCACTGCAAATCCAAATGGAATCGTTGATGTAGACCCGGGTAGTTCAACACATAACAGCATCGGTGGAAATGCAAATCTTATTTGCTATGATACGAATGGTAATTATGTTTGGAATAACAACATTGCAACTGTTTACTCATACGGAATTACAAACAATAGTGTAGACTGCGAACAATCCGGCAACTCCTATTTAGCCACGGTTGGGTATTATGAATTAACCGTAAATAAATTCGACAACAATGGAATAAGAGTATGGGATAAAACCATTGGTGATTTTTCTGCCAATTCGCGTGTTAATCCACAATCACTTTTAGTAGATAAAGCAACCGGAGATTTCTATGTTGCAGGAACATTCGGAGGAACTACAGATTTTGATCCGGGAGTTGCTGTCGTAAATAGAACCAGTTCTTCCGGTTCATATCAGGATGGTTTTATTGCCAAATACAATCAAAACATGGATCTGTTGTGGGTGCAAATATATGCCGGAAATATATCTTTCGGTGATTACAGTCTTGATTTTGACAATTCCGATATTGTTGCTGTTGGAAATTTCACAGGAACAATTGATTTCGGAAATGGAATTATCTTCTCCTCTCCTACACTCTTTAATCCACTTTACATAAAACTTGATTCAAACGGAATTACTCAAAATGGTTTTACAATTGAGGGGTATGGTAAATACAATACCATCAACATTTGTCCTAATCAATCTTTTGTTACAACCGGTTATATTACATCGACAACAGATATGGATCCAACATCAGGATCTCTGGTATTAAATGCAACAGCATCGAATTTCTTTAATGCAGTTTACCAATCAACAACAACCTCTATAAATGAATTCCAACATTCTGATCAGGTACTTTTATACCCAAATCCTGCAAAGGAATCTCTCAATTTAAAAGTAAATGATAAAGTTATTGGTTCAACTTATAACATTTACGATTACACAGGAAGATTAGTTATGACAGGAATAATAACGAATGAAACTTCAGTTATAAAACTAGATAATTTAGTAAGCGGGATTTTCTTGGTAAGTATTGAGGGATACATCAAACAAACAATAAAGCTGATTAAAGAGTAAGCGCACAATTACTTTAATAGAAGTCTTACTTTAAAACCTTACCGGCAAACTACTCCTTACATAAACCGGTTTGCCTTTTTCTTTCCCCGGTTTCCATGAGGGCATCGAACGCACAAGACGAAGAGCGTCGCTATCGCATTCTTTTCCTAAACCATGTGCGATAAACGGAAAGAGGATTTTTCCTTTAGGGCTGATTAAAAAGTTTACGAAAACGGTTCCGTGTTTGCTATTCGAACGCTTTGGTGTATTGTTGAAAACATATTCTGCTAACTTTTCCGGTCCACCGGGAAATTCCGGCATTTGATCAACAACCATCTTCGACGCCTGATTTGCATCTGCTTTTCCCCACATTTTTTTATACTTCTTAGCGGGAATTGTATCGTCTTCAATAATCATGGAGCCATGACAACGGCTTTCGAGCAGGTTAAACATTTCCGTGTCACCCAAAGCAAGAACGGCACTCCAGTCACGACATGCACTTAATGTATCACTCATTGCCCAATTCGCTACACCTCTTTGAAAGTATGCAGATGTATTCGATTCGTTCGTTGCAATTTCTTTACTTAGAAATGAACTGGCATTTTGGTAATTTCCGGAATTGATCAGTGAGACACCTTGTTCGATGTCCGGTGAGATATGATCTTTCATCATGCTTTGAATGAGAGAATCATTCTGCGTTGGATTTTGCCCGTTCGAAATCAGAACAGGAAACCAAAGGATAAGGAGAAGAGCTGTCCGTGAAAGGATAGAAATTAAATTCATTACCGTGATTTTGAAGCTAAGTTAAACCAATTTTCTTAACGATAAGATAAATAATCAGTCGTACAGCTAAATGAAAACACTTTGCTTCCATAGAAAGTAAAATTCTGAAAGAATCTTGTAGGTTTTTACCTTCTCTTCCTCCCTAATAAGCTAAACGACTGTCATTCTGTAAGAACCTTGTTGGTTTCTAAGTACGACAGCTACCTGATTTCGATTTTTTCTTATGTCTGCTAAAAGTCAAGAGAATTTATTCTCTGCAGAACAAACCTTTTTTTCTGCGTAAAATATGTGGAAATTATTTTTGAAGCGCTCTCGCATTAAATCGGAGCATTATCAAAAGTTGGGTAGAGATTAAATTTACAAGTGTGTTCAAAGGTTTGTTTAGCTAGTAAAGGTGAATCTAAATAAGTATTTGCGAGCCGCTGTACTTAGTGAACAACGAGTTCCTAAGGATGACACAATGTTCGCATTATTGCGAGGAGGAGGAGCTTAAGGCGACGAGATGCATACTGCATTAGCGATGAACCTAAAATCGCCTTTTTCCCTTTGAGACAAAATGAATGTGGCCCATTAATTTTCCTGTTGTAATTCTACTTCCGATTTATTTTCTTCAGTTGATTTTTCTTCAACGAATTTATTCTGAAAAAGAAGTAAAAGAATCACTCCAACGGTAATAGAAGAATCTGCAATATTAAAAATCGGACGGAAAAAGAGGAATGTTTCACCACCCCAAATCGGTAACCAATCAGGAAAACGACCACCAAAGATTGGGAAATAGAACATGTCGACAACTTGTCCATGCAAGAAATTGGAATATCCATTTCCCGGAAAAAATCGTGCAACACCTTCCATGCTATCGGTAAATAACATTCCGTAAAATGCGCTGTCGATGATATTACCTATTGCGCCGGCAAAGATCAATGAAAAACAAGTGATAATAAGGGGATGAGATTTGTGTTTTATTAAGTAGAGAAGATACCAACCAATACCGAATGAAGCGAAGATTCTAAATACGCTTAAAAACAATTTCCCAAAGGAACCGCCGAACTCCAGGCCAAAAGCCATTCCGTTATTTTCGGTGAAATGAATACTAAACCATTTTGCAATCTCATATTCTTGTCCGAGATACATATGGGTTTTGATCCAAATCTTTACCACCTGATCAATGAATAAAACTAAAAAAATTATAAGGGCAGCGCGTTTCAAGATAGAAATAAGGTTGAGTGATTAAGAAGTAATTTCGGAATTCGGATTTGGGATTGCGGATTGCGCAACCCAAAATCCCAAATCCGCAATTCGCAATCTTTAATCGCGATATTGTTTAAGTTTCGCTTCGATACTTTGTGTAGTGTGAGGAACAGCGCGAAGGCGTTCTTTGGGAATTAATTTTCCGGTAACGCGACAAAGACCGTATGTTTTATTTTCGATACGCACCATTGCATTTTCCAATTGCTCGATAAATTTTTTCTGACGACTGGCAAGTTGACCTGCTTCTTCTTTTGCAAGAGAATCAGAACCATCTTCCAATATTTTGAAAGTACTGGCAGTATCATCTGTTCCGTGATCATTGGCTGCGGTCATTTGA
>CAYHCU010000069.1:0-12460 GCA_964355035.1 uncultured Flavobacteriales bacterium
TGCCTTCAATTTAATAAATATAATAATATAGGCATCGAAATCATACAATGATTTGATAATTTTTTTTTCTTGTTCAATCAAGCTTTCAAATACTTCAAAATTTGCATTTAGTTGGTTCAGTGCATTGGAATTATTCCATTTGCTTGCATGATTCTGTAACAACTTTTGTCTTTGGGGAAACGATTCATGCAATGCCAAAAGATTTGCTTTTGCTTCTGCATTTGTTCTTTGAGTAACCCATGAGATTGAATACAACATGGATTCGATAATGCTTTTTCTATAATCATACAGGTTTTTCAGAGAAGGATCGAGTTGTTCCATGATCACTTCCGCTTTTTCTCCTATATTTTTTTCAGAAATTGTGACGTATATCCCAAAAAAGATGAACATCATAACCAAAACAGAAAAACTTAGGTACAATTTCGATTTAATCTTCATGGAGTAAAATGATTGAGCCTATTTGGCAGTAGATGATTTTTCCTTTTCTGTGAAATTAATTTAACGGGTTTATTAAAACCAATGATGTCGCACTATAAAGCAATAAATTTCAAGCCTCGAACTCAACCTCAATGACCGTACAATGTCCTGATCTGACAAATAAAACCTATTGATGGGAATGAGTCAGTTCAGATGTTTATTATCATATTAGCTGTGCAGCATACCATAGGTTACTCAATACGATAACGATTATTTGTTCTCCAATAAACTAAGTAATTCCGAATCAATTTTAATATTTCGTTTTAGAATTTCAGCACTGTTTAATTCAATTTTCAATTTATCATTTTCAACTTTAAAATTCAGACAAGAACCTTTTGATAAATAATTTGTTTCCTGTGTAATTACGATGGTGGATGTCTTTTTTGTAAGAGATATAATTTTGTCAAGAGCAACTGTATTCACATTGGCAACAAATATCAAATGGCATCCGTTCATCTGATCGTAATCCGTAACTTTTCTGATTTTTATATTTTGATTGCCTACCTTTTTATACACTATCATTCGATCAAACGTCTCGAAGGCATTTACGTCTCCGTATATTCCAATAACAAAATTGCCATATTGAACAGAAGCAGGCCATTCAAAATAGCGGGTTATCAGGTAGATGATATTGGCATGCTTTTCAAATTCATTAGTCTGGGATTTTCCAGACAGCGGCGCCAAACAAGCGACCATCGCAATAATGACTATATGGCGCATCAACTTTCGTGTACTCTTAATAATCGTAGATTCTTTCATTCGAGCCTTTGAAACTCATTATACTCCTTTATTCATATAAAAGTTTGTAGTGTGAATTACAATAATTATGTAGTAGGTTTACTACATTGAATAACCCGAAATCGTGTTTTTTGAGTTAAATAAGAAAATGGGACAAAAAATATCGGGTTGCTGCTGCTAAGAAAAAAAATTAAATGACTGATATTGTTAACATTAGTGGTTTTAAACCCAAACACAGGAAAAACCTATCTTATGCATTGAGAAGGCGAAGTATAGCCTGCCCTGATTTTCTCGGGAAACCGAATTAATTGCATAAGATGAGTCAAAACAACTCATTCCTTATCGCATAGGTTATTAATTCAGAATTCGTTTTCATGTTCATTTTTTCTAAAATCCGATGGCGATAAGTCGAAATTGTTGAAATGCTCAGGCATAGCTCGCCGGCAATATCCCCAACTTCTTTCCCCTGAACAATCAATGAAAGCACCTGTTTTTCTCTGGAGGATAATTGTTCATGGAGGGAGAGGGGGCTGCTGCTACCGATTATGTTCGCCATTTTCTGCGCGAAAGCCGGGGAGATGTATTTATTTCCGTCTATAATTTGTTTTACCGCATTGACTAACTCTTCCGGGGCACTTCTTTTAGTAATATAACCAAAAGCTCCTAATTTCATGGCTCGTAAGGCATAAATCTCCTCAGCGAACATACTTAAGATAAGTACTTTCTTCTTTTCCTCCCATGAACTCATCTCATTTAAAACTTCCAATCCATCTTTTCCCGGCAACTGTATATCTAAAATTATGATATCCCATTTTTCAGTTTCGCCTAAGGATAGTGCTGTCGATGCATCAAGTACCTCCACAATTTCCGCATCAGCGAATTCTTCCTGAAGCAACCTTTTCAGACCATGCACCACAACCGGGAAATCATCAACAATCATAATTTTCATAGTGAAGAAGTTTAAACTGCTATTTTTTATAGGGGATGGAAACTTTTAAATTCGTTCCCTTACCAATGGTTCCTGTAAAACTAATTGAACCACCGAGCACTTCAACTCTTTCCTGCATTCCAAGCAGGCCGAGAGAGTTAATATTATTAATTTCATCTGTTGAGAAACCTTTCCCATTATCACATACTTCCAGGTTCAATATGTCATCTTTTTCACTAATAGATATCGCAATCCGGCTTGCAAAAGAATGTCGTAGGGCATTTGTGAGGGACTCCTGCAGAATCCTGAATATTGTTATTTTAAGAGATTCATACATTTTATCATCATTGACAGAAATGGTAAACTGACATTTAATTTTTGATCGTTTCTCAAAATCAGCAATCAGCCATTTAACCGAATCCGATAAATTAAAATATTCCAGAACCGGAGGTCTGAGATTTTTAGAGATTCTTTGAACAGTTTGCATGAGAGAATCAACAAGTAATTTCATTTCATCAGTGAGTTGAATTTCTTCAAGCTGAACAGGATAAAATCTTTTTTGTAACCATGCCAGATCCAGATGTAATGCGGTTAATTTTTGTCCGCATTCATCATGAAGTTCTCTTGAAATTTCTTTCCTCTCGTTTTCAATTATTGTCTGGATATTGGCAAAACTCTTTTTTAATCTGCTGTGCGATTTCTGTAAAGCATGTTTAGTACTAATCCGATCTGTAATGTCACTGCTGATAGAAAGACAGGATTCAACTACGCCATCCGCATTTTTTAAACCCACAAAACTGGATTCAACCCAACGACGATGTCCTTTGATCGTCGTGATTTCCATTTCCATTTTACCCGGTATATCAAGAAAGGAATTATTTGTACGTTCAATAAAAGCTGGACGGTCGGGTTCATCAATAAGTTCAAGAATGGATTGGCCGATTATTTCTTCTTCTGAATCAACTTCGATGATTTTCAGCCCGGCCGGATTCATGGAAAGACAAACACAGTCTTTTGACATAAGCTTGATACACTCAGGATTCGCATTTAAAATCGTACGTAAGTGATTTTCCTTTTTAGCCAACAAAGAAGCGGCACGTTTTCTCTCTGTAATATCTCTTGCAATACCCTGATATCTTCCATCTGCCAATCTTATAGAATTTATTTCAACTTCTAAAGAAGTGCCATCTTTTCTTTTAAATCTTCGCTCCGTAACAACATTTTTACCCCTTAATAATTCATCAAACTTCAAAGGAAGAATTTCCAAATCATCTTCGAAAAAAAGATCTGAGACAAACATGCTCTGCAGTTCTGTATAGCTAAAACCCAATTGCTTGCATGCGGCATTATTAACTTCAAGGATTTTAAAATTACTTCCCGCAATGAAAATACCGTCTGACGCCTGCTCCACTAAAGCACGGTATCCCTCTTCACTTTTTTTTAGGAGATTGGTGGTAAGAACTCGTGCGCTGATGTCACTATGACTTACAACGGCCCCTTTGACAGTATGACTGGTAAGTGGCGTGACTACAACTTTGAACCAACGTTGTTCGGTAGGGGAATGACAAGGATATTCAATAGAATAGATTTTAATTTTACCGGCAATGATCTCGCGAAGGGCCTTGCATATTTTTTTACCGATCCCGGCATCTTCCCCGTGAATACCTTCTCCAAATTCAATATAATTAATACCTATTCCATAGTTCGGCAAATCAAATTCGTTTTTTCGGGCAAATTGTTTCCATGCCTCGTTCACCGCGACAATTATCCCCTGATCATCTACGAGGGCAATGTGTGGTGACAGTGAATTAATAACCGCGGAAACAATTTCCGGGTTTGAAAAAAAACCAGTACGACTTGCAATCATATCATCAAGGCATTAGACAGTTTAGTGCCCGGTAAGTTACGAAATTTTTAACTATGTGAATTAATTTTTACATCGCTTCAGTTTCGTAGAGGAATTTTAAACGATTATATTCATTTTCTTTTAGAAGTAATCCCGAAGGGATTAAATTTGAATAACACCGTATGAAATGCGGTGTTTAGGCATACCGCCAAAATCCAACCGCAAAGAGGTTGAATGTGCTTACAGCAAATATTTATCTTCAAATTCAATACCGTGTTCTTTCAATAGTTCAATTTGTCCACTCTCTCCCTCTCTCTCTGAAGATATTTATTTACATTATTGTCCGACTAAACAACAGATGAGAAGGAAATATCGTGAAAGCCGGATTGAAAATGCAACAAAAAAGAGCCGTTGAAACAACGACTCTTTTTCCAAATGAAAACATGTTACCTTACTTCTTCAATAAGATGTTCTTAATTCCACCCTTCTGTTTTTCGCACGACCGGTAGATGTGTTGTTATCGGCTATCGGTTTGGATTCTCCAAAACCCGTGGCTGTTAATCGGGACTCCATAATTCCTTTTCCCATCAGGTAGGTTTTTACCGATTCGGTACGTTTCTGTGAAAGAGTCATATTGTAAGCATCCTCTCCCTGGCTATCCGTGTGACCTTCAATGATCAGATTCGCTTCTTCATACCTTTTAAGTATCTCAGCAAGCTCATCCAATTGCACCTGGGATGCTACTTTCAATTTATCACTATTCGTCTCGAAGAAGATTTTGCTTGCTATCTGTGTGATCCTTTTTACATCTTCCACTTTCATCTCAGGACATCCCCTATTTGCAATAGTTCCTTTTACATCAGGACAACGGTCTTCGTTATCTGCCACTCCATCACCATCTGTATCAGGACAACCTTTTAGTGCAATTGAACCCGATTTCTCAGGGCACAAATCTTCTTCATTTACGATGCCGTCTTTATCACTGTCTAAAGGGCAACCTGTAGTATCAACCACGTAACCGGATTTTGTTCCCGGACATTTATCATTTATGTCAGCAATGCCATCACCGTCTGTATCAGGACAACCATTCAATGCCGCCAGTCCTTTCACTTCAGGACATTTGTCATCCTTGTCAGTGATACCATCACCGTCTTTATCCGGACAACCTTTCAAAGCTTCAACACCGGCAACATCCGGACAATCATCTTTGTAGTCCACAACACCGTCTTTATCCTTATCAAGAGGGCATCCGTCTTTATCTACCATCACATTTTGTGGCGTACCTGCGCATTTATCAAAACGATCAACTACGCCATCCTTATCTTCATCATGTTTCTTTCCGAAGTTGAATGTCAATCCAACTGTATGAAGCAGGAATGCATCGTTGCTGTTGGCGATATAACCATCTTTGTTATCATTGGTGGAATACAGAAACATCTCCTGCAAGTTCAGCATGATACTTGGCTCCAATCGGAAATTCACTCCACCGCCAAAAGAAGGAACGGCATAATCAATTTTACTTTTTTCCGTTACCGTTGGGTTGTTAGCAAACAGTAAAGGGCCTACGCCTCCAAATAAATATGGGCGTATAAAAGATTCAGGCCCTAAAATATTCAATCGAACATTAAATGTAACAGATGAAAATCCACTGCGAAAATTCGCGGTATCGTTCCCGTAGCCCACTTCACCCTTTGTAAAATTAAGGTTCAAATCTAAATGGCCAATGATATAACGCGAGAGCGAAATTCCCCCAAAACCATATAACGGCCCATCGGTTTTATAAAAACCTTTTCCGAGATCACCATTATATTGCTGCGCGCCTCCGTGAATTCCAATATTCCATTTCTTGTCAATTGTTTGAGCGTACGTGACTATTGTAAATGCCACCAATAAACATATTGTTAAAATTTTCTTCATTTGTTTATAATTTAAGTTAGTTTAATCATTGATTAGACAGGTTGTAAAAATAAAATAACAAAAGCTCTTAACACTACATCACCGCCATTCGATAAGATTAACTCGTTATTTTAAAATCAATAAACTCATCCTGAACTTTAAATCATTTTCACCAATCGGTATAGTATCTCTTTTCACATTCCCGACAATATTGACACCAAGGCAAACAATTTCATAATACAAAGTTGAGTATGTTCTATTTGTAAATCGTTATATAATTCTCTGGAATACTTACATAATTCAAGCTTTAAAGACGAATTTATGATCAATTTAAAAAGTAGGCAAATGATTTTTTTCGTTTTTTTCCGGATTACTTTGGTGTTCATTCAACCATTTCAGGATTGGTCTGCGATATCATTTAGGTCGCAACATTTTTCGAAAAAGGAAACGAGCCCGGTTAAATGTAAGAATACCGGCCAGGTAGGAATTTTACAATAAATTTGGAATATAATGTAATATTTTTTCGCCTGAACCTTATTTTCTTTGTGATTGTCTTGCTCATAAAAAAACTTCGACAATGAATTTGTTACACGATCCCCCCTTCACTGAATTAGGTGTGCTCTTTGCACAATTCAATAATTATTGTAAACAACTTGAAATTTCTCCGCGAACTTTATAACAACCTGCTCCTTTACCGGGATCAAAAGATACAAGGAACCATTAACAATAATATATTTGAAGAGTGCTCAGTGAAGAAGTTATTTAGTTGACACACTTGACAAATAAATACTTATCTTCATCGAGGTATTCTACCTTTAAACAAAGCCTATTATAATTTCAAAAAATAAAAGAATAGATGATTAGCGTTTCAGAAGCTACAAAACTAATATCAGAAAAGAACAAGACTTCCAAAGTAGTACAGCTGGAACTCCTTGATGCGAATGGCCACATTCTGGCAGAAACTGTTTATGCTGAAATTGACACTCCTCCCTTCCATCAATCGGCTATGGATGGCTACGCGTTTTCATTCGAAAACTGGGATAAGAAAAACAAATTAACAGTATCCGGTGAAATTCAGACCGGAAATTATTACAAAAATAATTTAACAGCCAATGAAGCTGTCAGGATATATACCGGTGCCCCGGTTCCACCAGGAGCCGACACTGTTGTCGTACAGGAAAAAGTAATGAAAGATGGAAATTTAATTCTTATTAAGGATGACCATCTTAAAAAAGGAAATAATGTTAGGCCACAAGGATCGCAAACTAAAAAGGGAGAGGTCGCTTTGACAAAAGGTCAATTACTGACTCCCGTAGCAATCTCATATCTGGCAGGTATCGGTATTACCAGGATAAAAGTATTTTCAAAACCAACTGTCAGCATTATTGTAACCGGAAAAGAACTGATCAAAGCAGGAAATGATATTTATGAAGGCAAAATTTTCGAGTCCAATTCAATTGGACTATCCGCGGCCTTGCAGCAACTGGGTATCAGCCCTGTATCTGTCGAGTTGGTGGATGACAAGGAAAATGAAATTGAACATGCTATTTCAAATCAATTGGATTCAGATATACTAATTTTAACCGGTGGAGTTTCCGTGGGAGATTATGATCTGGTACCTTCTGTATTGGAAAAATGCGGGATAATAAAAGTATTTCATAAGGTTAAACAGAAACCCGGCAAGCCTTTTTATTTTGGTGTTCGTGACAAGACTTTGGTGTTTGCTTTACCCGGTAATCCTGCGGCAGCAATGAGTTGTTTTTATAAATACATAGTTCCTGCCATAAGTCGTTTTACACAAAAAACATATTTCAAAAACCGGATGTTGCCTCTGGCAAGTGAATTTTATAAAAAACCTGGGCTTACCTGGTTTTTAAAAGGTAAAACAGGAGAAAATGATGTTTGCATCCTGAATAATCAGGAAAGCTATTTGCTGAACTCATTTGCCATAGCTGATTGTCTGGTTGAATTGGAAGAAGATAAAGAATACTTAAGTAAAGGTGAGCTGGTATCTGTTTACATGATTGTTTAAACAGCTATATAATGTCAATCATTTCAATAGTTGCATTCTTAGTCTCCATTCGCACATTTTTTTCGGATTTTGGACTGAGAATAACACTTACTCCGGTGTTTATGCTATTCTTTCCTGTTGGACTTGCTATATGACAGCTATTTGCAAAATGAAACAAAATATTGGTTTCCATATAAATATTCACTATGTTTACTTTATAGCTTAATCCCATGAAGACTGTATACGTTCTAATTTTAATGGGTTTTACGATGACTGTCAGCAGTCAGATTTGTGATCCAAATACGAACAGTTTATTGCTTAATGGTTCAGCTTCCTATGTAGAATTCGGTGCAAGCAACGATCTGAATATTACAGATGAATTAACCATTGAAGCATGGATAAAGGCAAGTTCCTGGGGCAACTCTCCTGTAATGAATTCGATTGTCTGCAAACACGGCTGGACTGCCGGTGAAAAGGGATATGTTTTGAGAGCCGGTGGAGCAGGACAATTATCTTTTACAATCGCGGGAGTTAAAACAAGCGGGATCTATGATTCGTGGAAAGAAGTGTTAAGTCCTGCAGGCTCATTGCAGCTCAACACCTGGCATCACGTTGCAGGAACATACGATGGGGATAAGCTTCGCATCTACATTGATGGCAATCAGGTAGGATCTAAAAATTTCAAGGGCTCAATCGCTCCTTCCGTTGATTATAATCTGAGGATTGGGAAAATTGCAGATGAAGATGCCGCAAGTGGGCGCTACTTCTCCGGTTTAATCGATGAAGTGAGAATTTGGAATATAAAAGTATCATCAACCGATATTGATAGTCGGAAAAGTGAACATATTAACACCGGCACTGTCAGTAATCTTATTGGTTACTGGCGTTTTAATGCAGGTACCGGAGTGACAGTTTCAGACAGGGGTTCCGGAAATAATCAGGGAACAATAATGAATGTGAGCTGGAATACGGACGTTCCGTTTACCAATGGAATTACACGACCTGAAATCAGTCAGTTTGGGCTTTCATTAGCGAGCAATTCATTGTTTGGAAATCAATGGAACCTAAACGGCGTTCCGATTTCCGGAGAAACAGGGATTCTCTTCACTCCTCAGCAAGGTGGTGAATACTCTGTCACTGTTGATTATGGTTTTGGATGCATTGCAACATCACTTCCTTTTATTGTTTCGATTACCTCTGTTTTTGAAAACAACCCAGATGTGCCCATAAGATATTATCTTTCTAATGGTATTATTCACTTTGAGGCACTATCAAACATTTTAAATACATCTCAGCTAAAAATATCAGACTTGAACGGTAGAATTATTGTTGAGAATAAAACTATACCGGAACAATTGAATATGCAATCCTATGCTAAAGGAATTTATGTCTTGTCTTTTTATTCCACATCAGGATTTTTTAGCGAGAAAATTGTCCTTCAATAAATTTTATAGATTCAGCGTCCATTTAATGCCCCTTCTCTTTTTATGTATTGAGTTATGAATAGATTTTCTGGCCTTTAATACTTTAAATTTGCAGGATTAAGTACTGATTTAGGGTTTTGACTCCGCCTCTCTTAAGCCGCGCCAGTAAGGCTTTTGACCCGTGTATTAACCACCCTTAAAAAACAAACATATACCTCTACTCAGGTCAACTGTCTATCCAGAATGAAAATGCAGAAGAGTTTTGTCATATTTTATACTACAAACTATTTATTTCTAAAGACAAATTTGTTCAAAATCCTGTCAAATTAACCAAACACGTAAATAATATAACTTTTTTCTATTATAGTATAACACAATTCCCGCTTAAATTCGGTAGCTTGGGAGGTAATTAATTCGTGTGGATTGATTAACTGTTCACTTTTTGTATTTAAACTGATGAAAGTTCATTTCCAAAAAAAGCTGCAGCTTTTCTTTATTATCATGCTTGCAGGGGTTATTTCTCTGGCTATTGCGACTTTTAAGATCAACAAATCAATTAGAGATAGGGATGAATTAATGCAGCATACCAGAGAAGTGCTTTTTGAATCGGAGCAACTTTTTTCAAATGCATTACGGTTAGTTGCTACCAGCAGGGGATACATCATCACCGGAGATTCTGTTTTTCAACAATCATTTAAAACAGCAAATATTGCCATTAACGAATCCATCAAAAAATTTGAAAAAATCATTAGTACCAATCCGACCCAAGCTCTCAGGATGGATTCACTGAAAAAGATGATTGAAGACAGAATTGAATTCTCAATTCTGTCAATGCAAATCAGAAATAATTCAGGATTTAACGAAGCGAAACAACTGATAACTTTTGGCAAAAGGAAATACACCGTTCTTGAATTAAAAAAACTGGTCGATAGGATTCAAGAGGAAGAAGTTGCCTTTCTAAATTTACAAAAGGATGCTAATATTAAAAATATTGAAGCATACAACCGCTCCTTTTTTACCCTTTTATTTATAATGATTTTATTCCTTTTGGCGGCGTATTTAATCATCAGGCATAACTTCAGGCAAAGAGAGGATGCGGAAGAGGCACTTTCAAAATCAAACATTGTTTTGGAAGAAATGGTAGCTAATCGAACTGCCGAACTCACGAAAGCAAATTCAGAATTAAAAAAGCAGACCGAATTACTCAGTGACAGCGGCGCGATCGCAAAAATCGGAGGCTGGGATATCAACCTTGAAAACATGACCTTGCGTTGGACAGATGAAGTCTTTCATATTCATGAATTGGAACCGGGTACTATAGTTTCAGTTGAAGCAGCGGTAAACTATTATGCACCGGAAGCAAGACAAGCAATTCGTGAAGCGGTCACTAAAGCTATTGATCATGGAGAAGGATTTGACCTTGAATTGCCTTTTATTACAAACAAAGGAATCCATCTTTGGGTACGCGCTATCGGCAAAACTGAAATGAATGGTGGCAAAGTCACTCGTGTTTTTGGTGTCTTTAATGATATCACCTTTTATAAACTCTCTGAACAAAAAATTGTCAAAGCCAACCGGCTTTATCATTTCATAAGCCAAATTAACCTGATGGTTGTACATGCTACTGACGATCAAACACTATTCAGGGATACATGCAATACTGCAATTAATATTGGAAAGTTTAAAATGGCATGGATAGGAATTGTTGATGAGCAAACAAATAAAGTAATTCCGGTAATGCAGGCAGGGGAAGGAGATAGCAGTGGTTATCTTTCAGAAATAATAAATATATCTGTTGAGAATATGTTAGAAGGAAATAGTCCAACCGGAACTGCATTACGCAAAGGAGAATATTGTATTTGTAATGATATTGAGAATGATTCTTCAATGGCACCCTGGAAAGAGGGCGCATTAAAGTATGGATATCTTTCTTCTATTTCTTTGCCAATAATAAAATTCGGAAAAGTAGTCGGGGTCTTTTCATTATATGCCTCCGAAACAAACTTTTTTGATGAAGAAGAAGTTGCTCCACTTGTTGAGGCTACCGGAGATATTTCTTTCGCACTTGAAAATTTTGAGAAGGAAGATCAGCGTAAAAAAGCTGACATAAAAATGAGGGCTTCGGAAATTCAATACCGCAGACTATTTGAGGCAGCCAAGGATGGCATCCTAATCCTGAATGCTGAAACAGGGGTCATAGATGACGTGAATCCATTTATGGTTGAATTGCTCGGATACTCTCACAATGAATTTACAGGAAAACATCTTTGGGAAATCGGATTATTCAGAGACATTTTTGCCAACAAGGAGGCTTTTCAAAAGCTACAAAAAGAAAAGTACATCAGATACGAGAATCTTCCGCTTAAAGCCAAAGATGGTCATGTCATTTGGGTGGAATGTGTGAGCAATGCATACGATGTAAATGGCAGGCAGGTTATCCAATGCAACATTCGGGACATCACTAAAGCGAAATTAGCGGCGGATGAACTTGTCAAATCGGAAGCCAACCTTCGCACTATTTTTGAAAATACTGAAACGGGATTCTATTTACTTGATCTTGAAGGTAACATTATTGCTTTCAATCAAAAGGTAAATCAATTCGCAAAACTTTCATTTGGCTTTGAATTAAAAGAAAAGTCAAATTTGATTAAATCGTTCACTCCGGAAAGACAAGATGAATTTGCCGCTATGCTCAATGAAATAACAAGTGGCTCCAAATTTTATTATGAAATAAATTACCCGCAAACAGATGGCACTATTATATGGTATACAGTTAATGCAAATCAAGTGCTTGACACATCCGGAAAGGGGATTGGAATCTGCGTTTCAGTAAATGAAATAACGGAAAGGAAAAAAGCGGAGGAAGAAATCCAAAAACTTGCCACAATAGTTCAGAGAAGTCCTGAATTTATAAGTATCGCGGGGCTTGATTCAAAGGCTATATATTTAAATGAAGGAGGGAAAAAAATTGTAAGCCTCAACAGGGACATTACCGATACCACCATGTTTGATTTCATTGCTCCTCCCGACCTTAAATTGTTTCAATCAGTGGTCATTCCTGCCATTCAGGAAAAAGGAAGGTGGATAGGCGACATCCGATTGAAAAACTTAGAGACGAAGGAATTCATCTCGGTTTTAAT
>CAYHCU010000070.1:0-12440 GCA_964355035.1 uncultured Flavobacteriales bacterium
GGAGATAACAGCAAATGTTTTCATTTTCTGTCATTACGGGACTTTACTTTTAATTGCACCTATATTGGGGACTTATGGATTCCGACTTTTTATTCCCTGTCTTCTGATAATTTTACCATTCCCATTTATTGCATTTGATAAAATAAAGAGAGAAAGGTAAAGAAATGACACCCTTTAAAAAGAACAAATTTGTCATTCCTACTATTCGGCCTCAATGAGAAAAATATGCCTGAGGAATCAAAAAAACATAGTAAATTCGCTTCTAAACATTTGGCAAAATTATGACGATCCAACCTAAAATAAAATCAGTCCTTTTCGGAGTAGCAATTGGAGATGCTTTGGGTGTTCCTGTTGAATTTAAAGCACGACAAACACTCTCTAAAAAACCTGTAACCGATATGATAGGTTTTGGAAAGTACAATCAACCTCCGGGAACATTTTCAGATGACACTTCGCTCACTTTATGTTTGGCAGAAGCATTGACCAAAGAATTTGATTTAACTATCATCGCCAAAAATTTCATGGCCTGGTATAAAGATAATTTTTGGACAGCGCATGGTGATGTCTTTGATATTGGCATTGCAACGGGGCAAGCTATTGACAGACTCAACAAAGGCTCTAAACCTGAATTGGCGGGAAGTACCGATGTTTCTTCAAATGGGAATGGGTCTCTTATGAGAATTGCTCCATTACTTTTTTATTTGCTGGACAAACCAATTGAAGAGCGGTATGAAATAACAAAACAAGTTTCTTCAATTACGCATGGTCATATACGCTCGGTAATTTCTTGCTTTTATTACCTTGAATTTGCGAGACAATTATTTGAAGAGAAAGACAAATTTGAAATTTACAAGAATCTTCAATCAGAAGTGAGCAACTTTTTAATTTCACTTTCAGTTGATCCGGCGGAACTGGAATTATTTGATGGATTATTGAAAGAAAATATTTACGAACTGCCGGAAGAAAATATTCGAAGCAACGGCTACGTAATATTTACTCTTGAAGCAAGTATTTGGTGTTTAATGAATACTGTCAATTACAAGGCTGCTGTATTAAAAGCTGTTAATTTGGGATCAGATACCGACACAACCGCTGCAGTTACCGGTGGACTGGCAGGATTGCTTTATGGTTTTCCAAGCATCCCTTCTCACTGGATAAAACAGATAGCAAGGCGGGAAGATATTGCTGATTTAGCGAAGCGAATGGGAGAAAAATATTCCACACAATAAATTCGCAATCTTTAAAAGACCAATAATGTTCTAAATAAATAACCTATCGGCAAATGAAAATAATTTTAAAATTTGTTGAAGGAAATCTGTAAGATTTTCATTCATTAAAACCATTTTCGACTGCTAAAAGTCATCTTTTCTGATCCGGTTTTTGTAAACAATGTAAAAATAAAACGTACAAGATTTGGAGACAGAACACTATTTGTCCGATTTTACATAGTACAATCTATGTAGTCCTTCACACAAAGGAAATATTAAATCTGACCAAAAGCTTCATCTTTTTATCCCTGCATTATAATGGTTACACACCCGTTGATGTTCGCAGAATCTATTTGAGATCGAATACTACAAGGAGTATAACTAATAAAATGCATCATGACGCGGAATCCAATCAATCTTCGGAAAGCTCAACTTAAGCTTGTTATTCAACATAAGCAGAAAAGCACTATAAGACTACGAACAAAAATTTTGGCATTTTCTTTTTTTGCCATAATCGCAGGGTCAATTGTTTTTTTACTAAACTCTGAAACTAAAGTAGTGTTAGCGGCAAGCGGTAACGATTCCGGCCGATGCCTTACATTTAATGGAACGTCTACAAGTGTAGATTTTGGATCCACTAACTTTAATTTAAGTTCATCCAACACAATGTCCATTGGGGCTTGGGTAAAATGGGGAAGCAAAACAGGCATTGCGTCTTGGGCTAACATAGTTACCCTGAATAATTCAACCGGCAGTGGAGATGTGGGTCAATTTTGGTTACAACATGATTGGTCGAATAATTATTTTGAATTTGCAGTTCAAACAACCAATTCAAGAAAACAAGTTATCGGCAATGTCGTCTGTGTTCCCGGCAATTGGTATTATGTTGCCGGAGTTTATGATGGCAGTGCAATTAAACTGTATGTAAACGGGAAGCTGCAAAACAGCGCTTCACAAAACGGGAATATAAGTTCATTCATTAGCACCTATAAATTTATGATTGGTAAATGGGCAAACACCGGAAGATATTTTAATGGTGAAATTGACGAAGTATCGTTGTGGAATAAAGCATTAACACAAACTCAAATCCGCAGCATAATGTGTCAAAAATTAGCCGGGACAGAAAGTGGTCTAATCGGCTACTGGAGAATGAATGAAGCATCCGGAAGCACGGTAAACGATTATACTACGAACAATCATAACGGAACAATAGTTGGGGCCACGAGAATCATTTCAAGTGCACCGGTTGGTGATACGGCTGTTTATGTATATGCAGGCAGTCAGCTCACATTTATAAATTCCAGAGGCGATTCACTTAAAGTGAGCAACTTTAACAGTACGCCATCAAGTATTTTCATCTACTGCGTCGACACCGTACCAAATAGTACGTCACTTTCCTCCGACGTATCAACTATCGGCAACTCCTATTTTTACGGAATTTTTTTTCCTGATTACAATAACGAAACGTATACTCTTACCTATTATTACAAAGGATATCCGGGTATCATGGATAAATCACTTTTGGGATTATCATATAGAGCATCCAACAGCGATATGCTGTGGCTAAATCTTACTGCCTCTTTAGATACCTTAAACAATGCACTATCTAAGACCTCAATGAGTGGGAATCATGAATTTATTTTGAATTCAAAATTTTTAATAAATCCTCTACCAGTAAAATTAATTTCATTCAATGCTGAAGTTAAAGAGCAAACCGTTACTTTAACCTGGAAAACAGCATCAGAAATTAACAATGATTATTTTACCATTGAAAGATCCTATGATGGAGAAAATTTTGAGAACCTACAATATATTAGAGGCGCCGGAAATAGCACAATCATGAAAGTTTACACTGCAACCGATTCGGAACCAAAATTCGGTACGATCTATTACCGACTTAAGCAAACAGATTACGATGGGAAATTCGAAGTGTTCAATATTATAAGTATAAATATCAAGGGTGCCGAAACAGATGCAATCACAATTGAAAATGTATTTCCAAATCCATTTAAAGATAATTTCGATTTAGTCTTTCGTGCTGACAAAAAGCTTGACCTCACGTTAAACATGTATAATAACAACGGAATACCAGTTTACACAAAATTTTTACAAGCGGAAGCCGGGCAAAATCAAATGAAAATTAATATGAATACTAGCCTAGCAGATGGTTATTACACATTGATTTTAACTGATCAGGCCAACCATCAAAAAAAGGTCAAATTAATGAAACTAGAAACCGCGCAATAATTCTTGTGCAGTTAAGTGAGCATAATTAACAAGTTGTCGAAAAATATTTACTGCTTTATTAAACAGGAAAACGTCTATCTTTGTTTAATGAAAAAAATCTCCATCACATTTTTCACTCTCATTATTCTTTCGGCATGTTCAGCACCCAAAACTGAAACAAAAGCTCAAGTTACAGAAGAAATAAAATTAGCCGGAACAAATAAACCCGGGCCTATCACCATCCATGACATCAGTCGTTTTCCGGACATTCAAAATCAAACGAGCTTACCTAAAATTGTAGCTGAATTAGAAAATCAAACATGTGTAAATGAAAAGGGAATAGGTTTTGCAGGTGAGTACACACGAACTTATGCCTTGTATGAAAGAATGAGACAACTTGCTACAGAGCCGCAATTATTCAGCTTTCTTAAAAACAAAAGTGTTGTAGTAAGAGTCTATGCTTTTCGTGCACTAAAAGAATTAAAATATTCTTCCGCCAATTCCGGAAAAGCGATTTTAGACAATGACACAAATAAAGTTTGTTGGTTTAGCGGATGCATTAAAACGGATACGACGGTTTCGTTTTTTTCGAGAAGCGAGGAATAGTGGATAATTGATAGTTGATAATGGATAGTGGATAGTGGATAGTGGATAGTGGATAATTGATAATTGTTAAAGGCTACCATGTTCCGCATTATCCATTATAAATTGTCAATTGTCCATTACAATATACCTGCGCCGTAAATTTTTATTTTATTATTTTCTCTCATCAAACCGAATTCAGTTGGTTGGCTGCTTTTCTTCATTATTTTCCAAGAACTTAAATCCAACGGCAGTAACAAGAAATAAGCCACCCATAACCCACCACATAGTATGAAAACCAAAGTGATAAGCAATCTGACTACCTGCTGAAGGGCCCAAGACTTGAGCGACAGCCCATGCCATTGTAAAGAGACCGGCATATTGTCCGCGGTTATGAATATTTGTTTTCTTCATTGCATATGAATTCATAAACGGCAATGAAAATATTTCACCTGCCACACAGATAAGAGTCGACAACAAAGCAATGTAAAAACCTCCGGGAAATATATTGTAGATAAGGTAAGAACCACCAAGCAATGCAGAGCCAATGGAAATATAATGCAAATTATTTTTTTTGCCATCGATAGAATGTACGATTATCATTTCAAAAAGAGTTATTACCAATCCATTTATTGCCATCAGTATTCCAATAAAATATTCAGGCAAGTGCAATTCCTTCTTAAAGAAAACAGGTTGCGTAGTAAATAGTTGAAAGAAAGTAAAAGCATACAAGAAAGTAAAAAAAATATAGAGTAAATAATTTTTATCCTTATAGGCAGAATTAACAACATTAGGCCGAGGCTCGATCATCTTTTTTGTCTCACTATTTTTTGACGGCGCTAAAAAAGCATATAGAAATATTGCAGCCAAAATATTCGTTGTACCATCTATCCAGAAAAGCAAATGATAATTTTTAGAGGCAATTATTCCACCTAGTGCACCACCAAAAGCCCAGCCGACATTTATTGCCAACCGATTCAAAGCATAAGAACGCGTTCGATTTTCAATAGTACTATAGTTAGTAATAGCTGCTGAATTTGCCGGTCGAAATGATTCATTGATTAATGCCAATATAAAACCTGCAATACAGATATGAGTGAAATCAGTTAATTGTCCAATAACAAAGAACATTAATCCGCCTCCAATTAAAGCAAATAGTTGAATAAAATAAAATCCAAGTTTATCTGTCAACTTTCCCCCAAGCCATCCTCCACACACTGCGCCTAAACCAAAACACGCCATTACCCAACCGGCCTTACTGATGCTATATCCTAAAGCTGTTGTTAAATATAATGTCATGAATGGCATTACCATTGTACCGGCACGGTTCACAAACATCACCATTGACAGCAACCATGCTGAAGGCGATAATCCGCTGTATGCTTCACGATATAAATTTCGAACTCTTTCCACGGCGGTGAAGGTAGTGTTTCGCAAGGGATTTTCAAGGAAGGATTCGTTTGAGGAAATAGGTTAGAGGTAAAAGGTCAGAGGTCAAACTACATACTGCATTTGCTATGAATATCAAACCAACTATTTCTTCTATGGTATTGAATAAGGATGTTGTAAATTCAGAAGGAATCTCGTGGCCTCACCTACACACCTTCCATTTTAAAAGTCCCGAAGTGTCATCTCTTTAAAGATCTCGTGGAACTCGGGAACGACAGTAAGTAATAAAGTGAAAACTATTAATAAGCATTTTCACTTGATCAACTTCATGTTCTCTGTATAGAAAATAAATTGTCTTGTGATAAAGTGTTTTGCTTTCCTTTGTAGAAGCAATAATTAAAATATTTCAACAATTAACTTTACGTAGAATAACCAATGTAATCATTCCAAAAAAATTTGCATATAAAAGACTTCCTTGGCTGTCGTTCTTAGAGACCTACGAGTTCCTTACAGGATGACAATTGTGTTGCATTTTAAGGGAGAGTGGGTGATCTAAACCGACAAGATTCTAACAGAATTTTTCTGTCTGCTATAGCAAAATAACTTCAGTTGATAAAATAACATTAGTGACTTTACTATGTTTGAAAGGTGAAAATGCTGTAAGCATCGTGTAGCGATTTACTTTCCCCTCATCCCTCCTGAAAAGATGCGTCTGTCATCCTGGGTAAGGAACTCGTAGGTCACTAAGAACGACAGAATGCTCATCTCAATTTTTCATTTAGATCATAGTTTAATAAGATAAATTTAGTTCTCCCAAACCTTTTAAGGTGACCCGAAAAAGTAATTGAAAGTAAATATTATGTTGGCCGAACCAATTATATCAAAAAAAAAGGGACACACAAAAAGTGTGTCCCTTTAGAAATAACGCTTAGAAATTATTAGTTGAATGTCACCATTCCAAATTGTTCCATTTTTCTTCGTTCTCCGAAGAGCAATAAATGTGTGTCATCAATTTGTTCACACACTTTTGGTCTTATGATTACATCTGTTTCAGTATTATCAACTAAAACTTCACGGGTTAATTTTCCACTGTTATCGATAGTTGCAATTACAACAACGCCGTTTCTATCTGAGAGATTGAAATTTTTCAGGCGTTTCGTTTTCTCCATATCGAGATTATCCTTATGATCGTTATAAATGAAAGAAATTTTTGCTTCAGTTACCGCCATAGCAAAAGAAGAATAATAACCTCCATCGTTTACTGAGACCTGTCGCTTTGGAATTTTCTTTGCCCATTCAATTTTTCCGGCAGGATCAATATTCACGACAATAATATCATTGTAATTATAGTATGTTTTAGTATACGTACTATTGCCACTAGTATAAGTTACAACATTAATAAAATACTGTTCTCCAATCAACATTGCTCCTCCATCAGAACGTTTTATAATTGAGTGAAGATCATATTCAAACATTTCGTCGTCTTTACCCTTCTCATCACGTTTCTTCGCTCTTTTTTCCTGTCCCTCCGTCATATATTGCGTCATAAATTCAATATCAAACTCTTTCAAGTTGGACGCTTTCACAGCCTTTGATATTGGGTCTAAGGTTAAAAAGAAAGAGCCATCAATTGAGCGAAGACCTTTTTTGCTATAGAATCCGGCACAAATGATGTCGCCATTTTCGCTTTTATCTATCGTAATATCTGTAATGTAATTATCAGAAAGCTTTACTTCATAGTCAATTTTCGCATTGCCGTGATCAGCAAAAGCAAGAAGGTGATATAAATAATTTACTTCTCCTCTCACCCTTGTTCTTACTTTATCCTTGTAAAGTTTTCCAAGTACATAAAAATTACCTTCATCATCAACTAAGAACTCTTGTCTAAAAAACAACGTGTTCAAATATGGCAATTGCAAATTTTTCCTCCATACTTGATTTAAAGCGCTGTCAAGCATAACAACATTAAACTGTTCATTTTCCTCTTTTTCAGTTGGAATACTCTCAATGATCATCATATAATTTTCTTCCGGAGAAGTAACAACACTAAAACCACCTTTGTCGCGACGTTTTTCATAGGTTATTTCAGAAAGTTTTTTCAATTTTCCTTTAGAGACCATCGCTTTAGAATTAATTTCTTCGGCAAAAAGAGTAGTCGTTTTTGTATCTCTATCAAGATTAGTTTTAAAAACATAAAGATGATTAGCAAAATAATGACGCGAATGTAAATCGTACTTCTCCTTTGTTTCTTTATCCTTTTCCTGAAATTCAAAGGTTTGCGGATTTCCAAGATTTTTTTCGAGCTTTTCAATCAACAGATCCGATTTAACATAGGCTGACAAATAAAATGCATTATCATCATATCCTAAAAAATCGGTGATAGAGCCTCTGCGAGAACCTTCCAATTCAGGGCCCCATTTTACTGAAGCAAGCTTTGTTTTTTGTTGAGCTGTGGCAAAGGTTGCACATAAGGCAAAAAGCCATATTAATTTTTTTTTCTTATGTTTTTTAGTGTTAGCGGTTGCAATTAAATAAAGATTTTGATACAAATCAATAAATATTACATTTGTCTCAAACAAAACCCAAGCTGGCATGAAATTAATAAAACGCCTTTTCCCCTCCATTATATTCGCTATTTCTCTTTTTTTTACAAGTTGTGCTACAATTTTAAGTCCTGAGAGGGGGCCGTATCTCTTAGATAGCAACCCCGGGACAGCGCAGGTTTTCGATGAAAACGATAATCTTTTAGGGACAACACCCTTTGACTTAAAAAAAGCAGGAACAAAGGTGAAAGTGTTGACAATAAAGAAAGACGGATTCTTAAATAAAGAAGTAAGTATTTATAGAAAAAGTAAAGATGGCTTATTGTTTTTAGACGCACTTTTCTTATGTATTCCATGTATCATTGATCTTTCTACAGAAAACACAACGACTATAGAACCGAAAAATAAGACTGTTGTGTTACAAAAATCACCTGTACAGCATGATCAATCCATTATGTTGGCAATTGACAAAACAACTTTCGAAAACGAGAATAATATTAAAGGCCGCTTAAGCGGAATGACAAAAAAAACGAGTGACAAAGGTGCTTCAAGATCCATCGGCGATGTTGAATATTTAGAAAACACAATAATTGAAAAATTCAACAATACCTATATTGATGCGCTTAGTGTTTCTGCAAACAACAACAGCAAATCCGGTTTAGGAAAAGCTAAATTAAGAGTGAAGCCGGTCATTAATACATTAGATTTTACCTTGAAAGGAAAATATGTAAGACTTTATGAAGGTACGGAGTCTATGAAATGTACATGGAATTTTTATCGAGCTTCCGACATAAAAGAAAAAATTGGAAGTGTAGTAACTGAAATATCGATTGACAGATCCAAAGGAACGACGATTTCTATTCTCGAAGACTTAATGAATGAATCGGTTTCTAATTTACTTACCAATGACACGTTATATGATTTTCTTGCCGGGAATGAAAAATCATATTTATCAGAAACAAAGGGATCTGAAATAAAATTAACGATGCCATCGAAGCGGAATTTTGAGTCGACAAAAGAGATGCTAAAATCCTGTAAAGAAGGAGTTGTAACTGTTTTGACGAAAGATGGCTTCGGAAGTGGATTTATGATTTCAACAGATGGATATATTGTCACAAATTTCCATGTTGCTGATGGCCAGAAAAACAATATTCAGGTAAAATTAAATTCGAATATTAAATTGAAAGCCACAGTTGTTAAAAGTAATGAAGATTATGATTTATTACTTTTAAAAATTGATGCTGAAGAATTAAACCCTCTTACAATTGGAAAGAGTGAAAATATGGAAACGGGAGATGATGTTTATGCAATTGGTACGCCACTTGAAACAAGTTTAGGGCAAACTATCACAAAAGGAATTATTTCAGGAATACGTGAAATTAATGGAATGAACTTTCTACAAACTGATGTGAGTATCAACTTCGGGAATAGTGGTGGCCCATTGATCAACGACAAAGGAGAGGTTATTGGAGTAACGACCATGAAACTTTCAGGGAGAGGAATTGAAGGGATTGGATTTTGTATTCCTTCAAAAATTGTGATGGAGATGTTGAATATTAAATTTTAATCAACAATAATTAAAACTATACTTTACTAAAAGCTTTACAAAAATAACATGAAATTAATTCTTACAAAAATAGTATTCTTCATTACATTAATCTGCACCTACTCTCAAGTAAATGCACAAGGAATCAAAGTTGACCTATTTGGATATTCAGGCTTAAGTTCAGAATATACAAGTTCTTTTTACTATGGAATTGGTTACGATCAAAATGTTGGCGATAAAATTTCTCTTGGATTTTCATATATAAAAGGATATTCTATTGATCCCGATTATTCAAAAACAGAGCAATATTATTCCTTTATTGCAACTGAAAACAATCTTAATTATAATGTAGAAGTTGGTTTAACAGCACTTTCCTCTTGGCATTCATTTTCATACACTTCGAAATACTTTTTTGATGACAATTCTGATGGCGGATATTATTTTTCTACCGGCATCAGCATGCTTCAAACCGAAATTGAATATGATGTTCATAGTATTTCAGTAGATCAGATGGGATCTAGTAATGCTTTTGGAATTTCGCAAGGTCTCTATAAACAAAAACTAACGTTGATACCGATTTCAATTGATCTGGGTTCAAGAAGTGAGTTTGATGGCTGGTACTATGAGTTGTATGCCGGCGCATCACTTTTACCTTTTGGCGCAAAGAAAGATGTAAGTCCATCTTTCCTGAAAAATATCGGAGTTGAAACTAAATTCAATCCTGTATCATTTCATATTTCGCTTTGTGTAGGTGTGAGTTGGGCGGATTGAAATTAAGTGGAGAAAGCATGTTGCCACCTTTGGTTTCTTAAAAATATTTCCCGCTGATTTTCGCAGAAAATACGCAGATAAATACGCAGATTTACATTAAATCAAATAATCATTCTCTCATTACCTTATAACAACAGCATTCGCTTTAAAAACCTGACGATCACTAATTATATTTACAACATATACTCCCGAAGGCAAGCTACTCACATCAAGTTTATTCCCTGCCATTTTATTAATCGAAGAAACCAACCGGCCATCACACGAATAAATATTTATTTTTTTAATATCTTTTAATGCAATTCCTTCTATGTAGAAATACTCTCTCGACGGATTCGGAAATAAACTTATAGCCGTTTGCTCAACCTCAGCCATTCCAGTAGAACAATCTTTTGCTCCCAATCTGTAATTTGGGTTGTTGGGAAAGGTTGAGTAATGATAAATCGATATAGGAAATGTCAGTCCGTGCTTAATCACATTACATGCAACACCAGGCGAATCCGGCTGATCAATGTAGCTAATACACCAATTCCCTGCAGAGGAATTAATATAAATCTTCCCATCCGGAGCGAGCGTAGGCCAGGTGAGGTTGACATTAAAAGGACAATTAAATGTATCGAGTGAAGCTACTGTAACCTGTGAATTTAAAATATCCACAGCCTCTAAATCAAACTGATTGACTTCCATAATAGAGGTAATGTATAGAAAGCGGGAACTTGGCGAAAATTCACATGCACCTGAGAGCAAATTGCTATTTGGAAAGAAACTGGCAGGTCTGAATAATTCATCAGAAAGTATTCCATAACACCGGTCAAAGTGCATAAGTGACATTCCTGTATTTACATCGTATCTACAATACCATTCGCCATCCTGTGAAAATACAGCCCGATTTGGATGTGATTGACCGGGATGCGTGCTGCCATACTGTATAGTATCAGCGATAATTCCTGAAGAAGTTAACAAAATTCTATGATAAGTATTAGTTTGATATTGCGGAACAAATATCCACCAATCTTTTCCATTGCCATGTTTGCAAGAAGTAAGTTGACCGTAAGCAAGCAGATCATGAAAAATCGGAATGTTTTTTTGAACTACCCCTCCAAGTCCACCGTTCAACGTCATATCAATTGTTGTGTACATTAACTTCCGAGGCTCTCCTAAAGGGCTTGAATCAATGTCACAGGTGGTATGAAAAATATAATAGAAATTCGAATCTGCAGGAGAAGGTAAAATAAGGAGTCCTTGTGGCACAGGTATTCCATGAGGAGAATAAGTGGTACTGCAAGGACTCTGATTCAGATCTTGTCCATTAAACATTGTATCGCCTGTTGCATCAGCTACATATTCTCCATTCGTGTAAAATAAAAGTTGACCGTTAGAATTTGACATCGTACCATTTGAAACACCAAAATTCATACGAGTTGCAATACTATCAATAATTAGATTTGGATTAAATGTAAGTATAATTCTATTCGCACCATAGTAACCTAGCGTCCAATTTTGATCGTGTTTTTGACAATAGGTAATTTGAGGCAAAAGCAGTAGGTAGATAAAAGCAAGTTTTTTCATTTTCCAAATAATTTAAGCCTGCAGGTGAATTACCTGCAGGCGATTAAAGATAAATTAATTGCGAATAATATAACCGTTCATTTTTTCATTTGTAGCAGATAAGGTGTACATATAAACACCTTGAGCTAAGTCGGTCAGATCAATTTGTTGATCAATGATGTTTCCACTCAATGGATGGCTGATTTTTTTCATGACAAATATTTTAATATTAGTTAGAGCTAGTTACAAGGTATGCAAAATAAAATACAAAATACAAAAATTGAAAAATATATTTTCAAAAGAGCTGGAAAGAAATTGGCCATCTTCGAAAAGTTCAATTTTAGCTTTACTAAATAAAAATCTAATTTCCTGAATTTGCGAAGTTAGATAGGCTTGCTTTTGCTGTCGTACCTAAGAAAGGCGCAGAGTTTTGGGTCACCTTCAAAAGTTGGGTAGAACTTAATTTACCAGTGATGCAGGATGACGGATGCCTTGTTTGAGAGGGGAAGAGCGAAAATAAATCGCGACAAGATGCTTGCAGCATTTCCATCTTTCAAACAAAATGCAGTTCTCAATAGTAGATTGTGTGAAAACATTTTAATGAAGTTGACAGCTATTCTGAAAGAATCG
>CAYHCU010000071.1:0-12234 GCA_964355035.1 uncultured Flavobacteriales bacterium
CAAAGAGGTCTATTTTAATAGCCCTATGTCGATCTTTGATCATCATATCTGGGGAAATATCAAACAAATTGTAAACAATTGTAAGCGAAGATCCGTTTTCGTAAACAATTTTTTTAACCTGGTTCTTCGGAATTTCTAATACGGGTCCCGCTTTTATTCCGTGGTAGCGGTATTTTATTTTGTCTATCGTGATCTGAACAATTTTTACCCGAATAGAATCATTGTTGGCTTTTATAATAATATCTTGAGCTTCCACACATTTTCCAATGAGTGTGAAAATAATAATCAGAAATAAATATTTTAAAAGTGAATTCAATGAAGGTGGGTTATTGAAATTGTTTCAGACATCTTTTAGCTGCGAAAGTTTTCAAATTGTAATGGCATGCCAACGTCTGCCTTTTCAAGCATGGCAATGATTTCTTGTAAATCATCTAGTTTTTTTCCTGTGACACGGACTTGTTCTTCCATTATCGAAGCCTGAACTTTTTTAGCACTTTCTTTTATGAGCTTCACTACTTTTTGCGCAGTTTTTTTATCAACACCTTGTTTTAAAGAGATATCTTTCTTCACCATATTCCCCGAAGCGTAGAGTTCTTTACCAAAATCCAAAACCTGTGCATCAATTCCTTGCTTGATTACCCGACCAATGATTATTCCTTCAACTGCTTTCAATCTCATGTCATTTTCTGTCAGTACATGTACTAGCATTTCTTTCTTGTCGAATTCTACTTTCGTTTTGGATTGATTGAAATCATAACGTGTGCTGATTTCTTTCACTGCCACATTGATGGCATTGTCGAATTTTTGGATGTCAATTTTGCTTACTATGTCGAAGGAGGGCATTATATTCGTTTTTCGTTTTTCGTGATTCGGTGATCGTCGAACAACGAATCACAAATAACAAACCACGAATCCGCAATTTAGGAATTATTTATTCATTTATCTATATTTGGCAAATGAAAAACACAGCTTTTACCCTTATTTTGTTCCTGTTGACGATTACCGGAAAGGCTCAGTATTTTAATCGAATCGATACTATTCGTGTACTCGAAAATGGTGCTCAACTCCGTAATCCCTGGGCGGGTGGGATTAATTTTCCGGCAATAAATGAATTGGATGTGAATGGAGATGGAAGAAAAGACATTTTTATCTATGACAAATTTAACTCACGTATCTCTGTTTTTCTCAATAATGGTAGCACTAATTACCAGCAAGCCTGGGATTATTCACCTGATTATGCTTTTAAATTTCCTCCCATCAATCAATGGGTATTGATGTATGATTACAATTGTGATGGTCGTGAAGACTTATTTACATTGTCTCCAATCGCTCTTTCTGCTATGGCTGTTTACCGCAATGATTATATACCCGGAACAGGATTGCAATGGACATTAGTGGATGATTATCTCGATGAAGCTTTCCAGTCAATCCGACAAAACATTTTCGTGAACGGCGTTTCTTTGCCTGGTTTAAGTGATGTGGATGGCGATGGCGATATGGATATCATTGGCTATAATTCTCTTCCCGATGCTCGCTTTATCTATCATAGAAATTATTCAATGGAGGATTATGGCGTATGTGATTCATTAGATTTTAGATATGAAACAGGCTGTTGGGGAAATTTTTCTCTACTGGTAGGTGGCGCTAATACGGTTGGTTGCTTTCATTGCCCTTGTCGCGAAAGAAGTCCGGGTGAACCTGGTGTTGAAATAAAAGAGCCAAGCTACGATCAAAGTGTTGCTGCTCCAATGGATGATACTGTTTCCGGAATGTTATTGATCGACATAGACGGTGATAACGACAAGGATATTCTAATCGGCGACGTTGCTTCGTTTAATTCTCTGTTGGTTGTTAACGATGGTACAAATATCACTGCTGACATGGGTTCGCAGGATACGATTTTCCCTTCGTATGATGTTTCTGCTGATTTCGATGGTTTTCATTACCACTCTTATATTGATATCGATAATGATGGCATTCGTGACCTGTTGGTTGTTCCTAACTTCAATGAGAACTATAAAGGAATGTGGTTTTATCGAAATGCAGGAACTGATGCTCATCCGGTTTTTGAATATGCAGAGAAATCGTTTTTGCAAAGTAACATGATAGAAGCCGGTGAAAATGCGGCTCCGGTTTTATACGATTTTGATAATGATGGTTTGCTTGATTTAATGCTGGGTTTCGACGAATATGTGAACACTTCTCATTCTCATAAAACCGGAATTCGGTACTATAAGAACATTGGTACTTCTACAAATCCCCAATTTGAATTAATCGATTCTGATGTAAGTACAATTAGCCAATATAATTTTGCTTCGCCAATTTATCCTGCATTTGGAGATTTTGACGGCGACGGTGATAAAGATATGATAGTAGGAAATGAAGATGGCAGGTTAGCCTACTTTGTGAATAATGGTGGTGCCGGAAATATTTCTAACTTTTCTTTTGTTGCTTTTAATTATATGTCAATTGATGTAGGAAAATTCTCTACACCTCAGATCTATGATTTGAATAACGATGGACTAAACGATCTGATAATTGGTGAACAAAATGGTTTTGTGAATTACTATAAAAATATTGGGAATGTTTCTGCAGCTTCTTTTGCCTCTGTACCAACCAATGATTCACTCGGTTGTATTGTAATTCATGGTCCGGGTACTGTGGATGGTTTTACCGTTCCTTTTATGTACGATAGCCTTGGAAGCAGACGGTTATTAGTTGCAAATGAAAATGGATTGATATTAAAGTATGATAGCATTGATCCTAATATCAACGGCTGCTTTCATTTCAAAGGTAATGTAACTGACAGTTCTGAAAGTAAACGTATCAAGTTTAATATAACCGTAAGTGGTGGTGATTTGAATGGTGATGGTTTAACGGATATCGTAATCGGTCATTCTACTGGTGGTGTGGAAGTGCGCTTTCAATCCAACACAGGTATTGGAATTTCCGAATTATTTCACAGCAATCCTTCTTTTGTTATTTCTCCAAATCCTGCAAGCGATAAAATAAAATTGAAGTTTTATAATTTGACTTCACTTCGTGATTCCAGAATAAAGGTTTATAATATGACGGGACAGGTAGTGATTGATTCGTCTTTGGAATCAAATGAAATGGAGTTTGGCTTGGCAGGTTTTCGGACCGGTATTTATCTGATTCAGGTGATTTCCGGTGAGGGAAGTGTTTCGCAAAAAATTGTGATTGGGCGTTGACGAACGTTTTTTGGTAATTCTGATTAATGAAGTATAGTAAGTTTCAGAGAGGTAATTAATTCTTTAGAATTATAAAAACTTAGACTGTATACTCCATTTGGAACACTCCGAACATCAACCATTTTATTTTCGAGCTTCTTGCTTAAAACAACTCTTCCTGCAAGGTCGGTTAACCTTACAGTAATATTTTCTGATTTTACAAGTTCGTATTGTACGTTGAGAAATTCCGAAACCGGATTGGGATAAACGCTAATCCCATTTCCTCCTCTGCTAAAATCCCTCACATCATTCGGCAACCCAAGTGTATCACAAACAGAACCGCCCAGTGCTATCATATCATAATTTGGATTGTTGGGTAATCCCCAATAGGTTCGATGACCGCCAAGATAAAAACTGTAAGGCTGGAAATCACAACCGACTCCAAGAACGTTTGGTTGATTGATAACGCTTAGATTCATGTTGTACTGGTTGTAAGCGGAATCGGGGTAGGGAAAGGGGAAAGTTAGTCCATCATTGTAAGTGTTTGCTCTATAAATTCTGCCATCTTTTGCCAATTTAAGTGCCCCGGCATAAGGCGGAATTGAATCGACTGAAATTGTAATTTTTGAAGATGAAATAGGTGATGCTGTTAAATTATATTGGTACAAGTAAGAGATAGTAGGTTGACTTGTTGTGACGTATAGTATAGAATCATTCGGAGAAAATTCCGCCGCCCAATTTGCATCTTGAGAATTAAATGTTTCTGCATGAATCGATCGAAGATTACTTAAATTTCCACTGCACCGGTCGAAATCATAGAGTTCAATCAAACCAAAATTATCAATAAGTACCATTTGATTACCTTTATTATTAAAGGTGAGACTCAGGAATCCAGCCCATGTAGTGAAGCCAATATTTTGAGTAATTATTGGTGAAATTCCGGTCGGAGTAATTAAAAATTTATAAAATATATTATCGGGATTTCCATTGCCACCCCACGTCCTGAAAATTAACCACCAATCACGCCCATTACCATGTTTAATCGCTGCTAAACCATCTGTTACCTGCTTTCCGTTTAGAGTATCGATCAGAATATTTTTTTGTGTTACTTTCCCTAAACCACTATTATAATTAAGATCAATGAGTGAATAGTAAATTTTTCCATACGTGTTAATGTCTGTATGAAGTAAATAATAGCGCTTTGAGTCAGATGGGTCCGGCACAATCACCATTTCCTTATACCAGCCGCCGCCAATTAATGAATCACCATTCTCCATTATCGTATTGTTTTTATTCCACACTACTCCCAGTAAGAAATGGCCAGCTTGCCATTCAGGAATATAGAAGGTGTGTGAATAAAATAATAAATTTCCGCTACTATCTGCAATTGAACAAGCGGTACCTCTACTGCGTGTAGAACAATAGTCTATCAGAGGAGGTGTTTGATTAAAATCAATCTGTACACTATCCCCAAAGCACCAAACAGCATCACGTCGTATTTGTGCATAATCTGGAGTACTAAAGAATAAATATAATAGGAAAGTGAATATTTTTTTCATAACAAATGAAGGAGCGTTCTTTTGGGAACGCTCCTTTGATTTTGTGAATACAATTTAATGTAAAATAGTAACCCTTAACGAAGAGAGGAATTGCATATTAGCATAAAAACTCAGGCTGTAAATTCCATTTGGAATAGAATGAACCTTGATAATATTGCTTTCTAATTTATTAGATAAAACAACTCTTCCGGTTAAATCAGTTAACCGTATGAATAGAGATTCAATTGAACTTTTATCGTAAAAAACAGTTATTGTTTCAGTGGATGGATTTGGATACACAGAAATGTTTGGATTAAGAACAGTATTTCCTTTCGTTGGGCGGGCAATTTTCAGATTATTATCAAGGTCAAAAACCTGCTCTCCTAAAAGATGACGTGCAGTAATCACTCCGGGGCCACCAAGCCATATATTTGTCCAGGCAATACTCATCAGTTCTGAAATCTGTTCTTCAGTCAATTCTTCTGAATCATTCTTTTTTTGATTGATAGCAATTTGAAGGGTGTACTTTTTATTGTATTCTATTACATTGTTATCTACTATTAAATCTAATTTAGCAAGAGCTGCATCGAGTTCACCATTTTGGTATAAATTTTCAGCCTCATCAAATTTTCCAAAATTAGAAACATTCAAGGAGTCATAATAATTTCCGAAGTCGGCAATGCTATCGCGTAATGTAGTGTCTTCTTTTAATGCATAATACGCGAATTCCTGATCAAGATAACGACTTTCTTCCGGAAAAAATTCGTATATAATTTCATCCTTGACTATTCTTGAAATTCGTTCATTTCTGTCGCCACCGGGGGGTGTAATTATTGAACATCCCGGGCTAGCTTGTAATGGATATGGAGTAATATATTGAGTATTTACCGGCTCCGGACTAAAACGATTTGAGAACCCTGTAGTATTTGAAGCGTTTCGACTATACCAATTAAACGGAACATTTGTTCCATCCGCTCGATTATATGTAGTTGATGACGTAGTTGGAAACCCATCCCATTTATTATCCCAGGCTTCTCCCGGATATCCTTGATTGGTCATACTTGCAGCAGCAAGACTAACACCCTGTACATTTGAAATCATAGTATTGCACTTCAACGTTGTACCGTTGCAATTGCTCACATAACGCATCGATGTGCCGTAAGTAATAAAATCGTTAGCAGCAATTGAAACGTCTGTGCTGTTGACGACATTCATTCCAAACATCAGGTTTTTGAAGTTTGCCGGTTCCATAGAGAGTGGATACGCCCGATTAAACGTATTCCAATGAACAATGCCTCTTGAAACTGCACTTAGCCATATACCAAAATAAGTAGTATTGATAGCAGTTAAAGAGGAAGGTGTAATGGTAGATTTAATAAGATTATTTGAAATTGAAAAAGTATAGTCTGAATATGCATTTCCTCTGGAATTAGAAACATAAATGGCAATTTTTTGGTCTTCGAATGTGTTTAGAGAAATATTTAAAAATTTCCTGGTTTGAGTAGCACTTGTAATTACAATTCCATTAGATGCATACAATCCGGTTGGAGAACCGGCGATAACAAGATGGTCATCGTTGAATGTATTATTTTGGATTGTAATTGCATTTTGGTAATCAGCATCTTTTAAATATATACCGGTACCTGAAATTGTTGTCGCAGCAGAAGGATGAACAAAATTGTTATATTTGATTGTGCTGTTAATATTATTCATAGTCACGATTCCGCGACGGCAATCGTAAAATTCATTTCGATAGCGAGCCGTGGTAGAAATATCCTGATCGCCGGCTTTAATAAATTTGTAAGGAGAACCAATATTTACTTTAGAAAATATACTTGTTCCATTGTACAATGATGTCCCTGTATAAGCTGTTACCGGTTGACAATTTGTAAAATTGCAATTATAAACATCAAGGTTGCTATTGACAGCATAGATTCCAAAATTCAGTCCAACAAACGAATTGGTCTCAGAAGGGTCTGTACTTAATAGAAGCGAAAGTGAGTTCGCATTTACCGCTTGTAAATCATTAAAAAACATTCCTGCAAAAGGTTTTTGTCCAAGAGGAATTCCACTTTGGCCATAAAATATTGGCAAAAGAATTGGATCTACTCCACTGAAAGTACAATGTTTAAAGTAAGACCTGTCCGTAGGATTAGAATACCAGGAAAAAACATTTCCTGTTGCAAAAGTTGGCGAATAAATGGAAACAAAGTTTTTTGAAAATGTGCAGTTGTCGAGCTGTAATCTAAGTTCTTGTTCAAATATTGGAATGCAATATTCAGCATCACTGAATGTTGTATTCACAGCATTTATTCTTCCATGGTTGCTGACTTTAATTCCTTGCCACATATTGCATTTTCCTTGGACAGTACAGGTATTAAAATATACATTACCGGAAATATTGGCATTTCCAAAGTACATTACTGAGCCTGTTGCCATATAAATTGTACAATTGATAAAATGAATAGGAGTAGAGTTCTCAAAATTTAATTCACCTTCAATAAATAAAGTTTTACTTGTTACTGTAATACTTGAATTAGCATAGGTTCCACCTACTGCAGCAGCAAATAAAATTAGGTTTGGTGTAGTAATAGAGGAAAGATCTACTATTTGTAGCGCACCGGTAGGGATTTCAGTACAAATCTTTTGTAGAAAAATTGTATCAGAGCAAGTGCCAATTTTATAAATTAATGCTGCAGGTAAAATATTCCATGTAACCGTTGCATTGCTACCAGAAGGCACTATTGTACCTACACCAATTGGAAATGTCGACCAAGCTCCGACTCCAATCGGGCTATTTACTACATGATAATCACTTGTTACTCCTGTTGCACAGGCAAGCGGCCCTCTAATGTGCATGTTTGTGCATGTTTGTGCATGACTAATGAATACACTAACAAAAGTCACAATGATGGTTAGAATCTGTTTCATGATAATTGGTTTAAATTGTTTTAATTATCTTACGAAGATATCATTATATGTGTCACTTGACAATTGACAGTAAATTTGTTTTCGGAAGGATGACTAAGATCATGTCATTTAAATTAATCAGTCTTTTGTTTGGAAAAACGTCGTACGCTCAACTATTATAATATAAAAATATTAGCCGAATTGGACTAAAAGAACTGTTTTATAAGTAATACTTGCTGTAGCAGGGTTCAGTACCGGTATTTATCTGGTTAATTTGATTTCCGGTGAGGGAAGTGTTTCGCAAAAATTTGTGATTTCGCGTTAGAATTATAGTTCTTCACTCAATAACAATTCGGCTATTAAAACCGCTTGCTTTCTTAATTCAGGTACAGCTGTACTTTCCCATAGTTTACCTTTCAATAGGGAACCAAGCGTGAATAATGTTTTATTGATTTTACCGTCATGCTCAATTATTCGTCCATCTGCACTGGCATCTATCCCTAGTTTCATTTCATCTGCACGAACTAATTTTGCAGAAAGCATTTGGGAATAAAGCGAACTGTTGAATTTTGAAATATCTGTTAGCGGACCGGTGCAATTAATTATACGTTGCACTTTTAAAGTGTGCAACTGATTCGTCCCTCTGAGTTTGACTTCAACAATTGCACCTTTTATAGAATCGCTGATATCTATTATTCGCCCTGCTAAAATCTGAAGTTTTTTATTGGAAATGAGATCCTGAATCTGTTCATGAATTTCTCCCGGCAATCGATGCCTGGCTACTCCCCAAAGGTGGCGTAAATGGTTCATGAATCGTTTCTTGTCTTCCAAGGAAAGTTGTTGCCAGATTTCTTGAGTATGGGAACGAACGGCATCCACTACTGTTTCACCTGATTCACCACGTAATCTTGCTTGACGAATGTGCTTATAAAATAATTTGAAGAGTTTTGTAAGGTCAAATGGGGGCTCTAATTCATCGAGAATATTCCGCTGTGGATGATGTATTTTATGTGCCAGAATAGTGAAGCCATTTGGTGAAAGTGAAATTATTTGGCCTTTGAATTCTTTTTCTGTTAACCCCAAAACAACATCAACCATGGTTAATCCTGTACCAATAATTAAAATCGTTTCGTTGGGTTCAATATTGATTACTGCATTTTCTTGCCATGGATTGGCGAAATAATGCTGACTATTAAGAAAATCTGTATTTGATATCGATGGGTGTGCAGGCGGATGATTTCCTGTTGCTAAAACTACTTTGTCTGCAAGAATTGAATTACCAGATTCAGAGGTTATTGAATATTTATTTTCGATTTTAGTTAGTTCATGAACCTCTTCATTAATTAATTCGAAATGGATAAAATGTGGTTTATTGCGGAGCTCTGTATCAAAGATTTCTGTCAGATATTTTCCATATAAATTCCGGGAAAGAAATTTTTTAGCCAAGACTGATTCTGCCAGTGAATTGCCAGGTTGTACGCTACACCATTTTAAAAAATGATCCGGCTCTTCGGGAAAAGCACTCATGTTTTGGCATGGAACATTTAAAATATGCTTGTCTGAATACGTACTATAAGCAATTCCTTTTCCATCAGGATAAGTGGAATTAAATAGAAAAATTGACAATGGCTTTTTTGCTTTTCTAAGCAGATTGACCACAGTCATTATCCCGCAAAATCCGCCTCCTATAATTGCTATTTTTTCTACAGAAGGTTGAGACATACAAAATCAAATGATTACTATGCTACCTGTGCCCTAATAATATTTAAAGCGCCTCCTGCTTTGAACCATTCTATCTGGTTTTCATTGTAGGAGTGATTTACCTTAAATTCTTCACTATTTCCATCGGCATGATGAAGAACAATAGTCAATTGTTGTCCGGGTACAAATGAAGTCAGACCTTTGATGTCGAACTGATCGTCTTCACGGATTTTATCGTAATCACTTTTGTTCGCAAAGGTCAACGCTAACATTCCTTGTTTTTTCAAATTCGTTTCATGTATACGGGCAAATGATTTCACGAGAATTGCGCGAACTCCAAGATGACGAGGTTCCATAGCAGCATGTTCACGTGAAGAACCTTCACCGTAATTTTCATCTCCCACTACAATTGAACCGATCTTTGCTGCTTTATAAGCGCGCTGAACTTGTGGTACACCTGCAAATTCACCTGTCAATTGATTTTTTACTGAATCGGATTTGTCATTGAAAAAATTAATTGCGCCAATCAACATATTGTTTGAAATGTTATCAAGATGTCCACGGAATTTTAACCACGGACCGGCCATTGAAATATGGTCGGTTGTACATTTCCCTTTTGCTTTGATCAATAGTCTTAATCCGGAAATATCGGTTCCTTCCCAAGGTGAAAAAGCATCCAATAATTGCAAACGTTCTGAAGTCGGCGAAACAATTACTTTTACATTGCTACCGTCTGCAGCAGGCTTCTGGTATCCTGCATCTTCAACAGCGAAACCTTTAGCCGGTAATTCATGTCCTTGCGGCTCTTTGAATTTAAATTTTGCACCTGTTGATGTTATAAAAGTATCAGTAAGTGGATTAAAAGAAAGATCACCAACAATTGCAAGTGCTGTTACAATTTCCGGTGAAGCTACAAAAGCGTGGGTGTTTGGATTGCCATCATTTCGCTTCGCAAAATTGCGATTAAAGGAGGTGATAATTGAATTTCGTTTCGCCGGATCATTTGTATGACGAGCCCATTGTCCGATACACGGCCCGCAAGCATTTGCCAAAACAACTCCGCCCATTTTTTCAAATGTTCCAAGGAAACCATCACGTTCAACCGTAAACCGAACAAGTTCTGAACCCGGAGTAATCGTGAATTCTGATTTCGCTTTCATGTTAGCATCTACTGCTTGTTGTGCAAGGGATGCTGCGCGAGATATATCTTCGTAAGATGAATTTGTGCAAGAGCCAATCAAACCAACTTCTAATTCTGAAGGCCAGTTATTTTCTTTTATTGCCGCAGCGAATTTAGAAATAGGCCAAGCAAGATCCGGAGTAAAAGGTCCGTTTACATATGGTTCTAGTTCTGATAGATTGATTTCTATTACTTCGTCAAAATATTTTTCAGGATTTTCATAAACTTCTTTATCGCCACGTAAATGTTCAGCAACTTTATCTGCTGCAGCAGCGATGTCAGCTCTTTCAGTTCCGATTAAATATTCGGCCATTTTTTTATCATAGCAGAAAACAGAAGTTGTTGCGCCGATTTCAGCACCCATGTTACAGATTGTTCCTTTCCCTGTACAACTTAAACTTTCTGCCCCTGGTCCGAAATATTCTACAATTTTATCCGTACCACCTTTTACAGTGAGAATACCTGCTACTTTCAAAATAATGTCTTTTGCTGAAGTCCAGCCGCTCATTTTACCGGTTAATTTTACACCGATAAGTTTTGGAAATTTTAATTCCCATGGTAGGCCTGCCATTACATCACAAGCATCTGCACCACCAACTCCTATGGCGATCATTCCTAATCCGCCGGCATTTACGGTATGCGAATCTGTTCCTATCATTAATCCACCCGGGAAAGCATAGTTCTCAATAATTACCTGATGAATAATTCCTGCACCAGGTTTCCAAAATCCAATTCCGTATTTATTTGAAACAGAAGCAAGGAAATCGTAAACCTCTTTGTTCTTATCTATTGCTGTAGTTAAATCTTGTGTTGCTCCATCTTTTGCCTGAATCAAATGATCACAATGAACAGTTGAAGGAACCGCTACTGAAGGCCGACCGGCTTGCATAAATTGTAAAAGCGCCATTTGAGCTGTAGCATCTTGCATGGCTACACGGTCAGGATTGAATTCTACATATGAACGCCCTCGTTCGTATGCTTTCTTTACTTCACTTTCCGTTAAATGCGAATAAAGGATCTTTTCTGTGAGAGTTAGAGGACGACCAACAACTTTGCGGGCCGTGTTGATTTTTCCTGCCATTCCGGAATAAACCGCTTTTATCATTTCTAAATCAAATGCCATTTTCTGTAGATTTTAAGGCTGCAAGGTACTGACTTTTTTTTGTTTCTCGTTTTTTTTCGATTCTCGTTTTTCGTTTTTCGATTTTCGTTGAACAAACTAAAATGTAAGATATCAGGCCGAAATCCCCCCTTCAAATTGCCTGTTGCAAGTATCTTGTAAAAAACGAATTAAATGGCAGAAATCTACAAATCCAACACTGAATTGAGCAGCAGGGGAGGAAGAATTTTTGGAATTTCTTTCTTGTTATTCCAACTCTTATTTAGTGTTTTACTGTTATTCTATGTATTGCGAAAATCAGAGATGGGGCAAAGTTTTTTGAATGTAATTTTTAATTAATTCATATACCACAACCTTCTCTAACGCACTTAATTGAGGAGGCTAAAAAATCAAATCAAACATTATGATACACCAATTTCAGGAACAGGCTGACTCGAGGCCTTTTCCATTTTACGAGGATAGCATTCTTTCTGTTAAAAATACGATATCCCGACTTGGGGTACTACTTTTTTACACCCTTTTACTCTTTACCATTAGCGTTTTTTCTATCTGAAAATCTAAGGTTTATCTCATGCAAGAATGTTTATTATCACC
>CAYHCU010000072.1:0-7194 GCA_964355035.1 uncultured Flavobacteriales bacterium
AACGCCTACGGAAGAACTTTAGTCTTACACCTTCCAGGGTATTATTTACATTCCCAAACTGTACTTCAACAAATATTGTCTTCTCTTTCATATCGGCAATAGGAGCGAATTCATAATTGTAAAGACCTGTTTGAGTTGTGCTCAATCCTTTCTCCGAAAACTGCATTAAATTTGGATTGTGCCAGTAATAATTGCGATTCTCTTTCGAACCATCAATGCTTACTACTATTTTGGAATTATCTAACTCCATATATTCATCATTGATCAATACTTGTATGATGCTTACTTTTTCAAATTCAGGAATGTCCTTGCTCTCAATTTTACAAATACTTCCGGGATTATTAAAAGATCCCTTAATATTTCCAACAACAATTTCTTTCAGAAGAAAATAATTATTGAAATCATAATTCTTCTTCCAGATTAACCCCTTGTAAATATCACTTGTCTTCAAAAACACATTCCAATATTTTTCCTTATTCATGTCACTCCAATGGAGAATAAACTCTTTATATTGGTATGTTTGAATAATATTAAGAGGAATAGTTAAGGTCGATAAAAGTAAAACAATTGATTTTATCCCAATCGATACGTCATTTAACATTACTGCAAACAAAACGAAAAATATGCTATAATAATCCACATAAGCTCTTAATCCGAAGCTACACCCATAATACCACGAGTGCCATGAAGAAAAAACAAACGTAAGGATCGAAAAAAACAATACCCACGTAAACACCAAATAATATTTTTTCTTAAAAATTAACCATACAAGACCAAACATAGAAATAAATAATATCGGCGTATAGATAAAAAGCCCCTTTTGGTAGCTAAACAATATATTCAATATTTGCGGATTTGAAAAATTAAATCCTTCTCCTTGATATGAATATACAAGTAAACTTCCTGTTTGAAAATACCATACCAAACATTGAACAGAAAAAATAATTGCTGTAATCAGTAGACCTAGAATCAAATTTTTATAGTCCTTGTAAAATACATGTAATCCATCCTTTAAATTTTCAAAGGATCCGGAAAGAAATGGTATAAAAAGGATGATAAGAATATTGATTTGACGAATAATCAAAATTAATCCGATAAACAAACAAGCCATAAAAAACGAACTTGCTTTTTTGTTTGTAAAATATAATTTAGCAAAATAAATAAAGGCCGTTATCGCAAATAGAGAATAAACATGACTAAATCCTGCATCAAAATTAACATAATGCGTCACAGTTGTACCAAACACAAGTAGTGTCTGAGAAATAACTATTACATGCCTTTTAATTTCAAAAAGCTCCAGCAATTTCTTTAAGAAATATAGACTCAGAAATAGATAAAATATTGCTGAATAAAAAATAGCCTTTTGAAATGGAAATTGATACCCATCTGTGGAATTGTTCTCCCTTAAAGTTGTAAAATATGAATACATGAAAAAAGGAAGTTGTAAAACGGCTGTACCACACGGGTATTTATTAACTTTAAAATCTCCGTACAAAACATATGGAGGGTTGGCGAGACGAGAGTAAAAAACAGAATCTTTTGAAAAAGGAATATCGTTCCTAATTAAATCATGGTGTATAAAAAGTGAAGGCAAATAGTCATAGTAGCCTTCTCCGTCAGCTGATATAGTTTTTTTGACATTCCCAATATAATTATTGAATGTAAAAATAAGTGCAAAAATAATCAGCCCTTCAACTCCTATTAATTTTAGCGTACTTCTTAAAAATATCCTTGTCTTTTTCAATTCTAATTTTGTTTAAATATAGCTCTAAATTACTTTTCTGATCCAATTAAAATATTTAAAGGGCGCATATTTAAAAGGAAGATCAATCCATGTTCGAGAAAACACTACTGCTCTCGCATTACTAAAAGCCAGAAAACTATTTTGGCCATGATATTTTCCTATGCCGCTCTTCCCTACTCCACCAAAAGGCAAATGATGATTACCGATGTGTAAAAGTGTATCGTTAATGCAAGCTCCGCCGGAACTTGTTCGTGTTAAAATTTCTTTTCCTGATTTATTATTTCCGAAGTAATAAAACGCTAATGGCTTTTCATTCTCATTGATATATGAAATTGCTTCGTCAATTTTATCAAAGGTCATTACAGGAAGAATTGGGCCGAATATTTCTTCCTGCATAATCGGATACTCCGGTTTAACTTCATCGATAATTGTTGGAGAAATATAGTTGTCGCTCAAATCGACCTTTCCACCACAATAAATTTTTCCGTGCACCAACAATTTTTGTAAACGCATCAATGCTTCTTGATTAATTATTCTTGGGAAATATTTACTTTGTTGAATGTCGGGACCATACATTTTATCAAAATTAGAGGCAATCTTTTTTAGCAATTCGTCTTTCACTGAATGATGTACAAAAAGATAATCAGGCGCTATACATGTTTGTCCCGCATTGATTGATTTTCCCCAAGCAATTCGTTTAGCAGCAATATCAATATTAGCATCTGCGTCTACTATGCATGGACTTTTCCCTCCTAGTTCCAAAACTACCGGCGTGAGATGTTCTGATGCGGCTTTCATTACTACTTTCCCAACAGCAGAACTACCGGTGAAGAAGATGATATCAAACCGTTGCTCCAACAAAATTTCATTTACTTTTCGACTACCCTGCACAATTCCAACGTGTTTTGATTCAAAGGTCTGTTGAATAATTTCCTGCATTACCATTGCAATATTCGGAGCGTGTGGTGAAGGTTTTAATATTGCACAACAGCCTGAAGAAATTGCGCCAATCAATGAATTGAATAATAATTGAAAAGGATAATTCCATGGAGCAATAATCAGTGCTACTCCCAAAGGTTCATAAATAATTCTACTTTTAGAAGGTAAAAGTTGTAATGGTGTGAAAACTCGTTTGGCCTTTGTCCACTTTTTAAGATTTTTAAGATGGTAATTAATTTCCTGAAGTACGATGCTAATCTCTGTTAGATACGTTTCTTCGGGTGATTTATGCAAGTCCTCCCATAAAGCTTCGGAAATTTTCACCTCGCTTTTTATAATGTTTTCTTTTAGCTGCTTTAGTTTATCAATTCTAAATCCTACATCTTTTGTTTGGTGCGTAGAAAAATATTTTCGTTGTTCTCTTAAAATACTTTCAATAACATCTTTTGTGGCTTCTTGCATGACTCAACTATTTCTTGAATAAAAGTAAATTAAAAATAAAGCTATGTCTTCTTCCGTCCTTTAAAATGATCCATTGTTTTGTAAATTCCCAATACCCTTCCAATAAACCAATCAAAGAACCAAATAGGAAATAATCCTTGACCAAGTCGTACCAATCGCATACTCCAAGGCATGCTCAGAATAATTCGGTTGCACTCAATTGCTTTGATAATTTTTCTTGCTACTTTTTCAGGGTTTAACAGAGGAATAATAGACCGTACTCCGGCAAACATTCCTGTATTAATGTAAAAAGGTGTAACGGTTGTAACTCCTACATTTGTTTTTTGTTCTTGCATTTCAAGCCGAAGACTGTCAGACCAGCCAATCACTGACCATTTACTAGCAGCATAAACTGACATCTTTGGATTTGAAATAAAACCTGCTGAAGATGCAATATTACAAACATGTCCGGATTTTTGCTTGAGCATGCCAGGTAAAAACTCCAATGTTACAAGCATCGGTGCATTTGCATTTACATTCATGGTCTGCAAAATATCTTGTGAAGTATGATCCTGAAAATATTTTCCTACAACTATACCTGCATTGTTTATTAGAATATCAACTATCCCCACTTTTTCTAATACCAATGCAGCTGTTTTGTGAATCTGTTCTAAATCTGAAACATCGACTTGATAACCATATACTGTACCATAGCTTTTAAAATCTGAAAGTGTTGTATCGATACTTGCTTGATTAATGTCCCAGATAATTAATTCTGCCCCACGCTGGAGAACAATCTGCCCCATTAACTTACCGATACCAGAAGCACCACCGGTTATCAAAACTCGTTTGCCTTTTAGATTCATGTTCTTCTTTTACTAGTTATTACTATATTATTTATTGCAATTTTCTGAAATCAATAATTCTACGGACTTTTCCCCTTCCAAAAGCTCATATTTTTTATTCTTTAACAGACTAGACAAGTCCATACATGCTTTATCCCTATTTTTAGTTTTCAAATAACAAATGCCTCTATAATAAAGTGAATTAGCATATGTCGAGTCGATAGTAAGAGCTCTATTAAAATCCGAAATTGATTTCTGATACTTTTTCAATTTATAATATATTGCCCCTCTGGTATCGTAGGCGTGTTCGTTTTTATTATCTAACTGAATTGACTTATTAGCATACAAAAGTCCGCCCGAATAATTATGAGCCAAATAATATGTCCATGCAACTTCATTAAAAACTGCTGCAGAATCTCCATTTAGTTTTAAGTATTTAAAGAAAAGGTTTGCCGATTTGTTGTAGTTTTTCTTTTTTCTTTCTGCCCTTGCAATTTGATAGATGGCATCTGAATAATTATTGTCTTTAGGATCAATTTTATTAAAATAAACAATAGCAGAATCGAAATCTTTTTCATAAAAACAAATTTTGCCTTTCAGATAAAATCCGCTTTCAGATAGAGTATCTAAAGAAATAATATTCTCATACGCTTCTTTGGCTTTATTTAGGCTATCCATTTTCAAATAAGCAAACCCTAACGCTTCATAAGCATATATTTTCTTTGTATACAATAAGTTTTTTATTTTTAATATAGAAGAACATTGCTTTATTGCTTCATCGTTTTTATTTAGATGGATAAGTGAATATGCCTTTAAAAAACATATGTCCACATCATCTGTATAATCATTTAAATCATCTAGTGCTTTTTGCCACATTTTTAATTTAAAATAAGCATGCGCTCTTGTTTGCAAAAGGTATAATTTATGTGCCAAAGTTGGATTTAATTTTAGTGCTTTGCTACAATCTGAAATAACTTTTGAATGTCGATTAAGCTTACTATAAACGGCAGCTCTTTCCTTATATAGTAAATAATCAGTTGGTTTAGCAGAAATCAGTTTTGTATATAGAATAATTGATTTTTCATAATAGCTGGTACTTAATTCTCGTAAGCCTTTTTCCTTAGCACTTAGAACTTGTTGAGAAAACAAACTTGTTGACAGCAATAAGAATAAATTAAAAAATATTACTAATTTCATATTGATTATATTACAATTAATTATCACTTTCCAAAGTAGTTTCAACTTCAACTCCTTTAGCAAGAGTTTGATAAACCACACAATATCTTTCCGTCAATTTTGCCAATGATTGAAGTTGCTCCGGAGTGGCATTAGTATCCAGAATAAAAGAAAGGCGAATTTTTTTAAATCCAACAGGTACTTCTTTTGAAACACCCAATGTTCCACGAAAATCCAAATCGCCTTCGGCTTTTACTGTACCTGATTTTATTTCAACACCAATTGCAGTTGCTACTGCTCCAAGAGTAACGCCGGCACAAGCTACCAATGCTTCGAGAAGTAAATCACCGGAGCAAGCAAGCATGCCATTCCCGCCGGTTGCAGGATGTAAACCGGCCTCCACCATTGCTCTGCCGGTTTCAACTTTACAGGAAATTCCTTCGCCGATTTTTCCTGCAGCTTTAAGGGTTATGATCGCCGACTCCGGCTGTTCCTTGTATTTCTCCTTAATCGGAGCTTGAATGTTTCTAAGTTCTTCCGAATTCATTATTTAGTCTTGGGATTTTAAAACAAATATAAATATAAAACATGTAAATCAATCATATTATTATTGATCAAATCGATAGTTGCATATTTAAAAAAGAGATTACTTTTGTTGAGCCAAATGTGTGGCGCACTTAAGAAATCAATAATCAACTAGTTTATGAACTATGCCCCTCCCGTTTATGTTACAGGCCTCAAATGTGAAATCTGCGGAACTTCTTACAAACATGAAAATATCTACACGTGTCCTTCTTGTGGAGACGAAGGAATATTGGATGTTGAATACGATTACGAAGGAATAGCTTCTGCATTATCAAAAAATCCTTTCCAAAACAGGGAACAAAATATCTGGAGATACAACGAACTACTTCCTGTTTCGGCTTCAATTCCACGACCTCATTTATTTGTTGGGTGGACTCCTGTGTATGATGTCCCGCGCCTTGCTGAGACTTTTGGAATAAAACAATTTTTTTTGAAAGATGATGGACGTAATCCAACGAACTCTTTCAAAGACAGAGCAAGCTCTGTTGGTGTTCTCAAAGCGATAGAATTCGGTTTCGATAAAATAGCATGTGCTTCAACCGGAAACGCTGCTTCATCGCTCGCAGGACTTTCTGCCGCAACAGGATTGCAGAGTTTTATATTTGTTCCTGAACGCGCGCCTGAACCAAAAGTGACACAATTACTGATATTCGGCGCAACGGTTCTTCGTGTTCTTGGCACCTATGAACAAGCATTCGATCTTTGCAAAGCCGCGTGTGAAAAATATGGCTGGTACAATCGTAACAGTGGCAGCAATCCTTTTTTAGTTGAAGGTAAAAAAACTGCCGGACTTGAAATAGCAGAACAGCTCAAAAATAATTTACCCGATTGGGTTGTCGTTTCTGTTGGTGATGGATGCACGATTGGTGGCATCGGAAAAGGTTTGCAAGAAATGAAACAATTGGGAATTATCGATAGAGTTCCAAGATTGTTAGGCGTACAAGCTGAAGGCGCAAGACCAATGGTGGATGCTTTCATCAGCGGGAAAAAACTTATACCAACAGATACAAATACACTTGCAGATAGTATCGCTGTAGGTACACCGCGCAACTGGAGAAGAGCGATAAGACAAATCAAATTGTCACATGGAGAAATGATTGCAGTCAGTGATGATGAAATATTAGAAGCCATGCGAATCACTGCTCGTAAAGGTGCTGTATTCGGAGAACCTGCCGGAGTAACCGGTGTTGCAGGTTTAAAGAAAGCAATTGAAAAAGGTATCGTGAAAAAAAATGAATCTGCTTTGTGTATCGTTACAGGCAATGGTTTAAAAGATATTCATTCAGCTAAACAAGCAGTAGGAAAAGCGATTGATGTGAAACCAACATTGGCTGGGTTAATTGAAGCCCTCAATGTCAGTTGATAATTGATAATTGATAATGGACAATTAACAGCTGACAGCTGACAACAAGCAGCACTCCACTCCATTATCCATTATCAATTATCCATTGTCCATTGTCCATT
>CAYHCU010000072.1:7294-12189 GCA_964355035.1 uncultured Flavobacteriales bacterium
TCCATTATCAATTATCCATTGTCCATTGTCCATTGTCAATTGTCAATTATCATTTGTCCATTATCAATTATCAATTGAGAACTATGTTCCTTAAAAACATCCGCACATTTACCCTAGCACCTGCGCAGGTAAAAAAAACAAATCTTAGAATCACAGGATCGGAAATCACTGCTGAGGGTTCAACGTTGAAGCCACTAAAGGGTGAAAAAGTAATCAATCTTGAAGGAAAACTTGTTCTTCCCGGATTTGTAAATGCACATACTCATCTCTATTCTAGTCTTTCGAGGGGAATGCCTATGCCTGCTATTGCGCCAACAAATTTCCTTGAGATACTCGAGAAAGTATGGTGGAAACTGGATGTTTCACTCGATGACGAAGCCATTTACTACAGCGCACTCATAGGAGCAATCGATGCCATAAAATGTGGAACAACAACGCTTGTGGATCATCACGCTTCTCCTTCTTCAATCAAAGGTTCACTTGATCTCATTAAAAAAGCAATGAAGCAAGTTGGAATGCGTGGTGTGTTATGTTATGAAGTGACTGATCGTGGCGGAAAAAAGAAGCGTGATGAAGGTCTCGAAGAAAATGAAAGATTTATCGAAAGAAATAAAACGGATGAACATTTCCGCGGCTATGTTGGAGCTCATGCTGCATTTACAATGAGCGATGAGTCATTGCACCTTTGTGGTGAAATGGCTGCCAAACACAAAACAGGTGTACACATTCACGTTTCAGAAGATGTATGTGATGTGAAAGATGCAGAAGTAAAATACAAGAGTACTGTGTTCGACAGATTAACTCCCCATAAAATCCTGAAAAAAGAAACCATCCTTGCTCATTGTGTGCATTTAACAACAAGTGAATTCAAAACTAGTCACAACAATGAATGCTGGCTTGTTCACAATCCGCGTTCAAATATGAACAATCGTGTTGGCTATGCGAAAGTTCATTTGTTCGGCGACAAGCTTGCTCTTGGTACCGATGGTTTTCCTGCTGATATGCTTGAGGAAGCAAAATTCGCTTTCCATAAAAAAAGAGATTCTCACAATGACGATAACATTGATTATGTAAAACTCATTACCGGCGGACAAAGATTAATTTCCGACATCTTTGGAAAAAATTTCGGGACATTTAAAAAAGGTTCGGTTGCTGATCTTGTTGTGATGAATTATAATGAACCAACACCGATGAAGAAAGAAAACCTCCTTGGTCATTATTTATTCGGCATGCAATCTGCCATGGTTGAATCGGTAATGGTAGGTGGAAAATGGGTGATGAAGAATCGAAAAATTTTAGGAGTAGACGAAAAGAAAATTTTAGCGAAATCGCAGGAAGTTGCGAAGAAGTTGTGGAAGAAAATGGAGAGGAAATAAGATTGCGGACTTGGGAGCTCCAAAATCCGAAATTCGAAATTCGAAATTTTTAATCGTCGATTTTACTAGCTGAATGCCAGATAATTACAAATATTCTGCTTCACTAAAACAGCTTACCCTTTCAGATTTCCCTCCTCAGAATTATCATAGTCTTATATGACAAAAATTAGTAAGACCAATTTTATTTATGATTATTTTTATAAATTAACCGAATAATATCCATTCGTAATTTTAAAAACGAAGACGGTCTTTCGGCTTTTGAAATCATTGTATAGAGATAACCTAATTTATGGCTGAACTAGCTCCAATTCCTTTTGACCGTCTGTTAAAAAGAATTTTTTATGAATACAAAAAGACGGACTCTATTTTTGACTTGTCCGCGAAAAAAATGTATCACCCGGGAAATGAAGTAGACTTGTCCGTGAAATTTCTTGGGAAAAATGCAGGGAATCCGGTAGGCCCTGCAGCAGGACCACATACTCAACTCGCACAAAATATTATTCTCGCTTGGCTTGCAGGTTCTAGAATATTAGAACTAAAAACTGTTCAGCTTAACGACAGACTCGAATTAACAAGACCTTGTATTGATATGGCAACTATCGGTTACAATACTGAATGGTCGCAGGAACTTTTGCTGGATGAATCTTTACGCGAATATGTAAAAGCTTCAATGGCGATTGAAATTTTAAAGCATTGGTTGTTTCTCTCTAATAAAAGTAAATCATACAAGCCTGAACAATTTGATACCATTTTTGATCTTAGCGTTGGATATGATCTTGCAGGAATCCAATCAGAAAAAATGCGCAACTGGTTGCAAACAATGAGAAACGCATCGTCTCTTATTGAAGAATACAGAAACCAAATTCCATCTGAATTTTCAAATTACAGGGACTTAAATTTTAATACTGAAATCGGCGATAGTATTACACTTTCTACATTTCATGGAACAAAAGCAGAAGAAATTGAAAGCATTAGCGAATTTCTTATTACTGAGATGGATTTTAATGTGATCATTAAGATGAATCCACCTATGCTTGGCAAAGAAAAACTGGAACATCTCCTGCATGAGAAACTTGGCTATACAAATGTTGAAGTTAACGCTAATGCATATAATTCTACCATCGCTTACAATGATGCTGTTGATCTTGTAAAAAGACTTCAAGTAAAAGCAGCTAAGTCAGGAAGAAATGTTGGTGTTAAATTCGGTAACACGCTTGAAGTAATTAATACAGGAACTTTTCTGAAGGACAAAGTGAAATATCTGTCCGGACAACCTTTACATATATTACATCTTTCATTGGTGAATGAATGGAGAAAGTCATTCGGAGCAAACTTTCCAATTTCTTTTTCTGCAGGTGTTGATGCCAATAATTTTGCGGATTGTGTTTCTATCGGACTATTGCCTGTTACTACTTGTACGGATCTTTTAAAGCCAAAAGGCTATGGAAGATTGCCGCAGTATCTTCAGAATTTAGAGTTGAAGATGAAAGAAACAGGATCGAAAAACATTGAAGAGTTTATTGTTAAATCAAATAAAACACAGACAAAAAGTGCAAATGATGTCTATTCGGAAGCCATCATTTCCAATACATCCGATCTTCTGAAAAGAAGCATTGAAAATCCTCGATATCATTTTGCCAATAACAGTAAGCCACCAAGAAAAGTCGGAAGTCATCTTCATTTGTGGGATTGTCTCAACTGTGATAAATGTATTCCTGTTTGTCCGAATGACGCTAATTTCTTTTTTGACACTGAAGCAATTGATGTAGAAAGCTTCATCATTGAAGTAAATGAAGCCGGATGGAGTAAAACAGCAAGTACAAATTTCAAAATTGAAAAAGTAAATCAGATTGCAAATTTCGCTGATGCATGTAATGAATGTGGGAACTGCGATGTGTTTTGTCCAGAAGACGGTGGACCATATATTGAAAAACCACGTTTTTTCGGATCGATAAAATCATTCCGTCTTTATAAAAATCATAGCGGATTTTATCTTGACATCAAACAAAATAATTCTTCATTGATTGGTCGTTTCAAGGATATGGAATTTGAATTGGTTTGGGATAATATTCTTGACAAAATTATTTTTAGCTCAAGCCAAGCCACAATTGAAACAAATGCTTCTACTCATGAAATACTAAACGCTTCATTGCTCAATGCAAAAACAGCTGTGATAGACATGCAATATTACCATTCCATGTTTGTCTTGTTAAGAGGAATGCTAAACACTAGTCGAGTAAACTTTGTAAACATTGAAGCACATCAATAATAATATAATCCCAAATATGAGTCAATCGGAAACAGAACAAAAATCCAAGCTTGAATTTAATCTCAATGGAGAAGCATTCACTACAATGATTGACGAAGGGACATCATTAATGACTGTTTTACGCGAGCAAGCCGGATTAACATCGCCAAAAAACGGTTGTGCTCCACAAGGTTCTTGCGGTTGTTGTACTGTTATTGTTGATGGTAAAGCTGTTTCTTCATGTGCTGTTCCTGCAAAAAGTGCGAAAGATAAAAATGTTCTCACACTCGAAGGATTTACAGAAAAAGAAAGAGATGTCTTTGCTAAATCATTTACCCTTTCAGGAGGTTTACAATGCGGATTTTGTACTCCCGGAATTGTTGTTCGCGCAAAACATCTTATCGATAAAAATCCACTTCCTTCAAGAGATGAAATTGCTGTTGCTTTAAACAATCATATTTGTCGTTGCACAGGCTTTGTAAAAATTGTGGATGCAATAGAAATGGCTTCACAGGCTTTAAATGGCAAACCACTTCCGGAACCGGATTACTCCGGCAAAGTAGGTTCCAGTCTGCCAAAAATGGATGGGGAAAAATTTGTGCTTGGACAACGCCCGTACATTGATGATATCACGCTTCCTGAAATGCAGTATGCAGCATTTTTATTTTCGCCGCATCCTCGCATTAAAGTAAACAAAATAAATATTACAGAAGCTGCAAAAATTCCAGGTGTAAGCAGAGTAATAACTGCTAAGGATGTTCCGGGAAGAATCAAACAAGGAACAATTTATCAGGATTGGCCGGCATACATTGCAGAAGGACAGATCACCAATTGTATTGGCGATATTTTAGCAGGTGTTGTGGCTTCTGATATTAAAACAGCACGTAAAGCCGTAGAAAAAATTGTTCTCGATTATGAAATTCTCCCTGCTGTTTTTGATCCGGAAGAAGCGTTAAAGCCAAATGCAATTCAGGTTCACGATGATCATGTAAACTTACTTTCAAAATCAATAATTAAAAGAGGAAATGTAGAAGAACAACTTAAGAATTCTGCTTTTGTTGAAACAAGAACTTTTGAAACACAAATGATAGAGCATGCTTTTCTCGAACCGGAAAGTTCAATTGCCAGCATTCAAAATGGAATTATTGAAGTGTTAAGTCAAGGACAAGGAATTTTCGACGATAGAAAACAAATTGCTTCCTTTCTGAATATCAGTGAAGATAAAATAAAAGTTACGCTCATCACCAACGGTGGCGCTTTTGGCGGTAAAG
>CAYHCU010000073.1:0-12160 GCA_964355035.1 uncultured Flavobacteriales bacterium
AAAATAATTTATTTTCATTTTTTTATCAGGTACATGCTTATTTATTCAAACACTTTGTGCTCAATCGTTCAACAAAGACGAGAATAGTTTTTCCGCGGGCTATGGTTTTGGAACGATTATCAAGCCATTATTTTTTGATTCTGAGACTTATTCGGAGTCGAGTTCCTCACTAAACGGTCCCTTTTATATAAAATATGAGTCTGCGATTTCGGAAAATATTGGCTTAGGAATTAATCTTGCTTATGCTCAATATAATTTAGTTTACGATAGCTATTTTTATAGCAGCCCACCATCCTATCAAACTAATTTGGTTTATACAACATTTAGTATATTGGCAAGAATGAATATTCATTTTGGAGATTTCAAGAAGTTCGATCCTTATTGGGGATTCGGTGTTGGATATCGAAATGGTTCTATTAAATCTACCAGTAATAATCCGAATGGTTTGACCCAAAAGCCTATAAGTATAAATTTCCCATTTGGTTTTGAAACCACTCTTGGAGTACGATTTTATGTCACAGATAACTTCGGACTCTACCTAGAGACCGGTCTCGCTAAATCAGTGATGCAAGTTGGTTTGACAATTAAGCTTTGATTTTCGATTTTTAAGAATTTATATAGACACCAAATACTAGATTAAATATTTTTTTGTTCAAAGTTCAAAGTTGCCATGTCCTAAGTTGGTGACAATTATCCATTATCCATTATCCACTATCAATTATCAATTATCCACCGCCTGTATCACACTCTTAATCGACTTCACTTCCATTTCCAGTTTAGAAAGTTTATCAATCAATTCATCCTTTGCAAAATTACTTTCCGGAATTTCTGTGCTTAGGTAATTACAGAACTTCCATACTTCACGAACTTCACTGACATTTAAGTCGTAGGGATTGTAAGTTGTATTCAATGATTTTAACGTCAAGGATCTTTTTTTACGCAGATGATTGTGCACGATTTTAAACACGATGCCATCCTCTTGTGTAAGCAAAACATACGCTTCTCCATCTTTTATGTCGTACCAGTTTTCGAGGTATTCAGCAATGACATACGATTTATCAGGGATCGGTAACATGGAGTCGCCGCTGATCTGAAACATTCTGTATTTTCTGTCATTGAATAAAATCGGCAATTGAAATGTCGGAAGTTTTTTTATGAATTCCGGATCAGCAAAGCCGTTTTTATAGCCGGCTTTGGCTTTGATCGGAACCACTTCAATGTTTTCGCGATTGTGGCTATCGACAGTTGTCGCAAGTACGCGCAAACGTGAGCCGGTTACAAATACATCGTTCCCTCTTTCCAATTCCGAAAGCTGAAATTCCGAAAGTTTGGAAAGATCAATTTTGACAAGTGTATCAATCGACAATTTATAATATTTCGAAAACATCATCAAAGCATCCAGTGTCGGATTTTTAATACTGCCGTTTTCATAGCTGTTTACCGTCGAACGGCTCACATTTAATTCACCTGCGACAATATCTTGAGTACGTGTCTTACGCTGGCGCAGAATTTTTATATTGCTGTTGAAGATCATGGTGGTTATATTTTATTTTTGTGTGAATAGATATTTTTATTTTTCAATGCAACATAAAATTTAACTGGCTCACTTCTCATCTCTTACCGAATTGTTGATTATTTTTTCTTGCACGGAGCAAATATAGTGATTATATTGGAATCAATCAATATGGTTGCTGTGCAATCTATTGAAGGTTTGTTTAATGACTTGGTTGCTTCTAACCGGTGTTGTTTCCGGAGTCGAAAGGCTTCCCGAAGCAACATCGGAGCTACCAAATTCCCCTCGCTATGGATCGTTCGATTGTACATATGGATTTGGATTCTTTTTTCGTCTCCGTTTCCTGTTTAGACCATCCAAAACTAAAAGGGAAGCCAGTGCTGATTGGTGGAACAAGTGATCGTGGCGTGGTTGCTTCCTGTAGTTATGAAGCCCGCGCGTATGGCGTACATTCCGGCATGCCCGTGAAACTGGCGAAGCGACTTTGTCCGGATGCCATTATCGTTCGCGGCGATTACGATCGTTACAGTCATTTTTCGGAAGTGGTTACAGATATCATAAGTGAGAGTGTTCCCGTTTACGAGAAATCGTCTATCGATGAATTCTATATTGATCTCAGTGGAATGGATCGCTTTTTTGGTTGTTATAAATGGGCGACAGAATTAAGGCACAAAATCACGAAAGAGACCGGCTTGCCAATTTCTTTTGGCATGTCGAAAAATAAAACCGTATCGAAAGTAGCTACCGGTGAAGCCAAGCCAAATGGACAGCAGAAAATTGATTTCGGAAACGAGAAATCATTTCTAGCGCCATTGTCTGTACGAAAAATACCGATGGTAGGAGAGAAGACAGCCCATTTATTGAAAACGATGGGAGTAGAAAAAATAGAAACCGTTCAACAGATGCCCGTTGAACTTATGGAAAGCGTATTGGGTGAAAACGGAATTGCCATCTGGCGAAAAGCCAATGGCATAGACAATACGCCGGTGGAACCGTACAATGAACGCAAATCACTTTCCAGCGAAGAGACCTTCGAGCAGGATACAACGGATATCAATCATCTTAAATCGCTCCTTGTAGCCATGACGGAAAAACTGGCTTTTCAGCTGCGTTCCGAAGACAAGCTCACAGCATGTGTTACAATAAAAATCCGTTATTCCAATTTTGATACACATACAACACAGTCGCGCATACCTTATACATCAAATGATCAGACACTCATCGATCGCGCAAAAGAATTATTCGACAAACTCTATCAACGACGAATGCTCATCAGGCTCATCGGAGTTCGGTTCAGTCATTTAGTCGGCGGCGGACAACAAATCAATCTTTTCGAAGACAGCGAGCAGATGATAAAACTTTATCAGGCCATGGACAAAATGCGACAGCGTTATGGAAACACTTCCATTCAACGTGCAGTAGGAATTGAATTTGAGCGGCGGAGGTTTAATCCGTTTAATGGGAAAGCGACGTGATGAATACTATTTCGTTTTCTTCCCTGCAATACCATTCTGAACAGAAAAATCATATAGCTTCAAGGAAGCAGATTCTGTACTTCCTTTGTTATAATAGAAAGCATATTCTCCGGAAGGAAGATCGTTTTCTAAATATACTCTATACATTTCAGAGCTGATTTTTTTAAATTTAAACTGGACAGTGCCTTCAGTGAAACCCGATTCATTAGTGAAGGCGCCATGTTTACCAATAGTGATTTGACGGCCTTTCGCAGAAACTTTTGCTTGTACAAGTACGAAGTCATTCGGACTTGCAACTCCGCTAAATGTGCTTTCTCCAACAGTGTTCATTTCTTTTCTGTCCTTTCCGCTAAAAATAAAATAGAAAACCGGACGAGCATCTTTGACAACGAGATTTGCAGATTTATTTGCAAGCCCAACTTTGTTAGTGCTTCCGGAAATTCCGTAAGTCATTCTGTTTCCCACGTATTCTCCTGCTGAACCACCCTTAGACTGATTTGTTGTGGTAGGCTCAAGTTGTGAATAGGCAACTGATGGGTTGTGTTCTTCTACATAAATTCCATTCTCTGAAAATTTCGAGATGTTAGGAATTGGAGAATCTGCAAGGGCAGGAGCCGACGGAGTCTCAGAAGAGCCGGCAGTTGTAGAAGATTGCTCAGGAGCAGAATTTTCTGCAGACATCATAGCCTTCTGAATAGAGTCAGGAACTTTAGCCGTTTTCAAAGCAATCATGGCATCCGTATTTGTATCAAAGTTGCATTTTGAATACTGAATTTTCTTAATAATTATATCCTTTGAAACCCCTCCGCTTTGCATATCAATTACATCTTTATTTGTAACCATAGGAAGATTTTTTGATGCAAGCATCATAGCTTCCACAACTTGATCAGAAACTTTAGAATTTTTAAGGCCGATTACCCCTGTTGCAGAAAGATCGAATTGGTTTGGTGAAGATTTTACTTTTTCGATGATAATGTCTTTCGACACTTTGGAAGTAGTCAAGGAAATAATATTTTGATTAGTGAGCGTCTCTCCTGCAATTGCAGTAAAAAATAAAAATAAAAACACGATAGAAATTCGAACTGATTTAATTAGCGGGAGGGACGATAGAATTTTTTTCATGATTATTTTTTGGTTAAATTTGGATGTTTGCAAATATAAAAACAAAATTCAAGGAAATTTGGTTTCAACTCAAATAATATTAACCAAACATTTTTGTCCGCCTGATTTAACACCTCCACCTATCAGAAGCGTTTTTTGACCAAAATCCAATACCTTTAGTTTTAATAATAGTCGTACATTCATCTACCCAAAATCTAGCACATGAAAAACGGTTTATCTCTCCTTGTATCAATTGTCTGTTCTCAGATTACTTTGGCCCAGATTAGTTTTTCGCAACGTCTAAAACCAGGAAGCAGCGATACATACGTCGACAATTACCAACCAAACTCGAATTATCCCGATGAAATTGACTTTTGCAGCGGGCAATGGACCATTGGCGGTATTCCGGTCGCTTATCGTAATTTTTTCAAATTTGATTTGTCATCAATTCCTCCAGAGTCAGTTATTAATACAGCAACTTTGAATCTGTATTATGCAGATTCCAATTCCTTTGGAAATGCGCCACATCAATCTCTTACTAATTCGAACACAAGTATTTTGCAAAGAGTTCTTGATAATTGGTACGAAGATTCTATTACCTGGAATACACAGCCTTCGGTTTCTTTAAATAATGTCGACACCCTTGCTGAAAGTACTGCACCTGATCAGGATTATTTAAATATTGATGTGGCAGCATTAATACAGACGATGGTGGATAGTGGAAATTACGGATTCTCACTACGACTTTTACTTGAGCAACAATATGCACGATTATTATTCGCTTCAGGCGACTATCCGGATTCAACTCTTCGTCCTTTAATCGAAATCACCTATACACCTCCAACAATTTGTTTCACCCAAAAATTAAGATCCGAAAGCGAAGATGCCAGCATAGATGATTATAATCCGGGGAACAATAATCCTGATGAAATAGAGTATTTCTGTGGTGGCTGGACAATTTTCGGCACTCCTGTTCGGTGGAGAAATCTGTTTAAATTTAATTTGTCGGTAGTTCCTGCGAATGCAACTATTCAAAGCGCAAGTCTCTCGCTTTATTTTCCGGTGCAAAATAATTTTTTCGCTACCGATACATCACTCACTCATCTAAACACATCCGCTCTTTTTCGAGTTACTTCATGGTGGAGTGAGAATTCAATTACATGGAATAATGCACCTACCTATTCAACAAATAATTCTGTGACAATTGGTCCTTCAATTACTTCGGATCAGGATTTTTTAAATATCGATGTGTCAGGACTTGTTCAGGATATGGTCAACGACCCCAATAATAGCTATGGATTTCAATTGCAGATGATCGATGAAACTCAGTATGCACGTTTACTTTTTGCTTCCGGAGACAATCCTGACGGAGCTAAGGTACCTACACTCGAAGTTTGCTATACAGCTCCGGTAGGGATTGATGCAATTGCCGATAATGCGAGTGTGCTGATTTATCCTAATCCCACATCAAACCAGCTTCATATAACATTAAAGGATGGCGCAACTCTTAATCAATTTCAACTTTTCGATATATGTGGAAGGTTAGTTGAAAGCAAAACATTGCAAAACGAAAATTCATTTACTGTTGATGTCAGCAATTTCTCTGATGGAATTTATTTTCTATCTCTCAATGGTGAAAATGTCCGTTTAACCCGTTCGCTGATTATTCATCATTGATTGTCAGAAGCGTTTTAAATTTTTTCATTTATTTTGAAGAGAATCAAATGGAAGCAAAATACAAAAATGCTCCCCATGAAGAACAATCATGGCTCGCTCGTAATTGAAAAACCCAAAGATGACGAAACAGTTTTAAAAATAACATTGCCTACTGTAAACGAGAGTTCATTTGTTTAGTATACTCCGAAGTTGGAGTAAATAAAATTCTTTAGCTTGTATTATTAAGAACTAAATTTTGTTTGAAAGATGTAAATGCTGCAAGCATCTTGTAGGGGTTTACTTTCCTCCCATCCCCTTTCAAACGATGCATCTGTCATCCTGTGAAGGAACTTTTAGGTCTCTTTGTACGACTGATTGTTTATCGTAATTTTACTTTAGATATGCTGTACACTTTTTCAAATGTAGCATTACCCTCAAATTAAGTTCACCCCAACTTTTGATGGTGACCCCATAATGCGAGAGCGTTTCAAAAATATTTCCCGCAGAGGGATTGTTTGTTTTTCTTTTTAAGAAGTGATTTTTTTTTTCAGCAGAAATTCTACGCCTCTCAGCGCTAATCAATGGGAAAAGCCATTATTTTTTTTGTCCCGCAGAAAGGCGCAGAGTTTCGCAGAAAGAGGTTGGGTTTTCTTTGAAGTATTTTTTTTTCACTGGAAATTCTACGTTTTTTCTGCGCCTCTCTGCGGGAGAAATTATTAGTTTTTTTGTCCCGCAGAATGCGCAGATTTTCGCAGAAAGAATGTAGGTTTTCTTATTTAGAAGTATTTTTTTTCACTGGAAATTGAAATCCTGCACGGCGGATTCCTTATTTTATTTGCAGACAAATCAAATCGTTATCGCTTTCCCGGTTTTATTTCTTGCCATTCACTTTTTAAATGATTACATTATAACCAGTGGAATAGATTGTAAAGCAATCTGTGTTTCGTATTTCGTATTTCGAATTTCGTAATCCGTACCTACACTCACACCCACACTCACACTCACACCCACACTCACACCCACACCCACACCCACACTGTAATTATGTACCTTGGTTCTCACTCTCATTTCAGTTTCAACTTCGGAACCCTCAGCATCGAGCAACTTCTGCAAGAGGCAAAGCGATGTGGTATCACTAAGTTGGCGTTGACAGACATCAACAATACTTCAGGTGTTATGGATTTTATTCGCTTAGCTCCGCAGTATGACATAGAAGTTGTGGTCGGAATTGATTTCAGAGTAGGAGCGAAGCAATTTTACATTGGACTTGCGAAAAACAACGACGGCTTTCGAGAACTAAATGAGTTTTTGACATTTTGTTTGCGGCGAGGAACAAATGAACTTCCTGAACTTCCTGAAGTGCCACCGGTTTTACAAAATGTGTATTGGATAATTCCTTTCAGCACAAACATGATGATCAAGCCGGCGCTCATCCGAAAGGAACCGAATCTTTTTATTGGTGTTCGTGCATCGCAATTGAATCGGTTGAAATTTTCTGAATGGGAAAATGTAAAACACAAACTCGTTGCATTGAATCCGATTTCATTCAAACATAGCGGCGGATTTCAACTGCATTCACTGCTTCGTGCTATTGCAAACAATACATTGCTTTCCAAACTCTCTGTTGAAGATTTGGCGGCGCAGGATGAAGTCATGTTTACCCCTGAAGAACTTTGTCGACGCTATCAGGATTTTCCTGCACTTCTTGAAAACGCTCAGCGTATTTTGGATGTCTGTACTATCGCTTTTGATTTTCATGAAAGCAAAAACAAACAAACATTTTCAGGAAGCAAGCCGCTCGACAAACAAATTCTTCGTCGTGAAGCATACAAAGGAGCAGAGTATCGCTACGGAAAACCGAATGAAGTGATCTGCGAGCGAATAGAAAAAGAACTGAAGATGATTGCAGAGTTAGGTTTCGCACCATATTTTTTGCTGAACTGGGATATTGTCCGTTATGCTCAACACAAAAATTATGCATACGTCGGTCGCGGTAGTGGAGCCAATAGCATTGTCGCTTATTGTCTTCGTATCACAGATGTTGATCCGATTGAATTGGATTTGTACTTCGAGCGATTTATCAATCCGTTCCGAGCAAATCCGCCGGACTTTGACATTGATTTTTCATGGACAGATCGTGATGATGTAACGGATTATATTTTTCGTCGACATGGAAAAGAAAATGTTGCACTGCTTGGAGCCTATTCAACATATCAGTCGAAAGCTGTCGTGCGTGAATTGGGAAAAGTGTTTGGATTACCCAAGGGAGAAATTGATGCCATTGTAGAAAACCGACGGCATCCCGATACACCTGATAAAATTATGCAGACGATTAATTATTACGCTTCGCAAATGCACGACATGCCAAACCATCTCACTGTGCATGCATGTGGAATTGTGATTTCTGAAAAACCATTGAGTTGGTACACCGCTACTGTAATGCCGCCCAAAGGTTATCCCACCACACAGTTTAGTATGCTGGAAGCGGAAGACGTAGGTTTGTATAAGCTTGATATTCTCAGTCAGCGCGGTTTAGGTCATATTAAAGATACAGTCGACATCGTTAAAAAAAATTATGGATTGTCAATAGACATCCATGCAATCGATGATTTTAAAAAAGATGAAAGAGTAAAGAACCTGATTCGTACCGGAAAATGTATGGGTTGTTTCTATGTGGAATCACCAGCCATGCGAATGTTACTAAAGAAATTGGCAGTCGATACATATATTCAGTTAGTCGCTGCCAGTTCAATCATTCGTCCGGGTGTAGCAAAATCAGGAATGATGCGAGAGTATATTTTACGGACACACCATCCGGAGCGTCGTACGTATATTCACCCGGTGATGGAGGAACTGATGAAAGAAACGTATGGCATTATGGTTTATCAGGAAGATGTGATCAAGGTTGCGCATCATTTCGCCGGACTATCACTTTCTGAATCCGATGTACTTCGTCGTGGCATGTCAGGAAAATTTCGTTCTCGTGCAGAGTTCGCAAAGATCCACGATAATTATTTTGATAATTGCAGGAAGAAAGGATATGCCGAAGAAATAATTGGAGAAGTCTGGCGGCAGATCGAAAGTTTCGCCGGTTACTCTTTCTCTAAAGGTCATTCCGCTTCTTATGCAGTAGAAAGTTTTCAAAGCTTATATCTCAAAGCATATTACCCGAAGGAGTTTATGGTTGGCGTCATCAATAATTTCGGAGGATTTTATCGTACCGAATTTTATGTTCACGAGGCGCGAATGTCAGGAGCAACTATTCACCCGCCATGTATTAATAACAGCGAGTATCTTACTTCAATAATCGGAGATGACATTTATCTTGGATTTGTTCATCTCTCCGGATTAGAAAAAAATGTCGGGCTGTCAATTGTAAATGAAAGAGCGGAACATGGCGAATATATAAACCTCGAAGATTTCACCAGACGAATTGCAATTGAAATAGAACAATTACGGATACTTATTCGCATCGGTGCATTTCGATTTACGGAGCGCACAAAAAAGCAGTTGTTATGGGACATTCATATGCTCATCGGAAAAGAAAGAAAAACAGAGACGCGCATGGAGCTGTTTGATACAGGAGTAAAAACCTACACGCTTCCGGCATTAGATCATAAACCACTTGACGATTCATTTGATGAAATTGAATTGCTTGGTTTTGCATTGAGTTCACCTTTTGAGTTGCTAAAAGATAATTCTAAGATAAAAAACCTTGCTGCCGATTTACCAAAGTTTATTGGAAAGCAATTTGAAATAGTTGGCTATATGGTCACACGTAAATATACCAGCACCATAAAAAAAGAGCTGATGATGTTCGGAACTTTTCTCGATCACAAGGGTTATTTTTTTGATACCACACACTTTCCGAAAGTAGCAGATAAATACCCGTTTCGTGGCACTGGCTGTTACCTGCTACGTGGGCGAGTAGACGAAGAATTTGGTTTTTGTAGTATTGTTGTTGATTATATGGAAAAACTAGAAACAAAAAGCGCCTGATTACCCTGAAAATCCAATTTTTCCGTTCCGCATTTCAAATAATACATCTTTTTTTTATCTTGCATAAAAAAAAGACAAAGATGAACCAAAAGATTAAAACTTACTTTCTTGCTTTCTTAGGAGTTATGATATTTCTTGCCATTAGCTGCAAGAAAGACAGTACTGATACTACACCGGTAGTACCTAATCCTTCATCGGGAACTATAACCGATTTTGACGGGAACGTTTATCACGCCGTAACTATTGGTACACAGGTTTGGATGTTGGAAAACCTCAAAACAACTCATTATCGGAATGGGGATGCAATCACAACAGGTTTGTCAGATGCGGCTTGGAAAACTGCAACAACGGAAGCGTATGCCGAGTGTAACAATAATGTAGCAAATAGCGCGGCTTACGGCAAATTGTACAATTGGTTTGCTGTTGCCGATAGTCGTAAAATTGCTCCTGTTGGCTATCATGTTGCAACTAATTCGGAGTGGAATAAATTATTAAAATATTTGGACGCTACTACTGATACTGTTTGTCAGAGTTGTAATCAAAGTGCCTTGGCAGGAGGAATGTTGAAAGAAGTGGGAACAACACATTGGTTGACGCCTAATACCGGAGCAAGTAACACAACTGGCTTTACTGCTCTTCCGGGAGGATCTCGCAACCAACTTGGGGGAGTATATCAAGACTTTGGTACACGTGGTGATTTCTGGTGTTCTACTGAATACAGCGCTTCATGGGCTTGGTCTCGTGAGTTGTTCAATAACTCGGGTAATGTCTTTAGTTTAGCAAAGTATAAGCAATTTGGACTCTCCGTTCGTTGTGTAAAAGACTGAAAAATTTCGAGTTTGCTTATGGTAAATTAATAAAGCAGCCCAAGCATCCATAATGGTAGTTCATTTGCAAGATTATTTCTGCAAATACGCTCAAAAATGCACAACTGATTATGCAATAATAGAAGTTTATTGAATAATCAGTTGTGCTTTAATAGCGAGGATTTAACGAGTTTTATGGTGCAATAGTGATTGGCATAAAATTATTCCCCTGAAGTTTTTTAATTATAGGTCATTTCATACAATTTCCGATCTCTAAAATTTCATTATTCCCGGCTCTTTTAGGTTGTTTTTTTTCGAACATTAGGTTTTTTCAATTTTCTCCTAGTTCATAGAATGGAATTTATAGTATTTGTCTCACATTCAGAGATTCCACCTCCCGAACTTAAAATGATTTTAAGGGTTGAAGAAAATTGTTAAAGTGGGTTGAGCTTATTGTTGGCTCTTAAAAAAAATACATGAGAAATTATAAAACTGATGGTAGATTTAAGTTAAGTCTCCGTCGAATTCAACGACTTTCAGTGAAGTCGAAATTAATAATTGGTGGTAGTTCTTTACTAATTATCGGTGGTGTCATTTTCGCCATTTTCAATTCCTTCAACTATGAGAATTCAAAAGCTGCAGCAACTGCAGTGGGGGGATTTACACTGACAAGTTCATCCACAAAATCAGGAGCAAGTGTTTCTCAAATTACGTGGAGTCATGTTAATTTAAGTGGTACAAATCAGTTAATGATTGTTGGTGTAACCACGAAAGATAAACCCGTAACGTCTGTAAAATATAATAACATTGCATTGACTTTGGCAGGAACCACTACAAAAAATAGCATGACTGCCTACTTGTATTATATGGCAAATCCTCCAATTGGAACCTATAGTTTAAAGGTGAACACTTCGGCATCGACCGAAATTTATGCCGGTGGAGATGTGTTCGACGATGTAGACTTAAACGGCAGCTTTACGGCCTACACTAATAACGGTCTTTCAACAAGTCCAACTTCCGGAAGTGTAACTGCTTCAACCGGACAATATTTGTATTCAGTGATTGGAACAATTCAAAGAATTCCATCACCTGCCGGTGGGTTAACGGCGGGTCACTCCGTAGGTAGTGCTTTTTATAATGCTTCGGCTTTTAAAGTAGCTTCTTCAACTGTAACAAATAGTTTCACTCTGACTTCTTCGCAAAGCTGGGCAATTGTTTCAATATTGGTCAATCCTAGTATCGCTTTGCCGGTAACATGGAAGGCCCTCACTGTAGTCAGAAATGATGGAAATGTAACTGTAAATTGGGTTACAGCTTCGGAAATAAATAACGATTATTTTATTGTACAAAGATCTTTTGATGGTTTAAATTATATCGATGTTTCAAAAGTAAAAGGTAATGGTAATACTACTTACGATTCCGAGTATTTTGAAAATGATCATGCCGATCCATTTAAAGATTTATATTATCGTATTAAGCAAGTTGATTTTGATGGGAAATTTGATTATTCAGCGGTGAGGTTTTTAAAGGCTAAAAAAGCCGGCTCAACGATGTTAGTCTACCCAACAATTGCCAACGATCAAATTACCATTCAATTACCTGAGGTTATT
>CAYHCU010000074.1:0-12159 GCA_964355035.1 uncultured Flavobacteriales bacterium
GTCAACCTTAGCAAGCAAAGATTCGCTAGTAGCAAATTTTTCTTTTTGCCGTCTAGGGATATCAAAAATTCGAGTAACTTGAATCATGTTAAATAATCAATATAAAATCAGAGACTCTTTATTCTAAATTCTAAGTCCCGATTTCATCAACTGTATAATGTGCCAAATTAAGGTTTTTAGCCTTTCCTGAGCCAAAAATCTATTTTTTTTATTCATCGTTTGTTAACAATTTCAATTGTAAAAACGTCCAATTTTTTATGACTTTCAACCACAATTAAACCTAGGTTTGTAAATTAAATTGTCAATAGAAATGAAATTCAAGAACGAACTTACGACTGCTTTAAATATCCGTTTTCCATTAGTCATGGCCCCAATGTTTTTAGTGACTACAGTACCAATGGTAAAAGAAGCGGTTTCAGCAGGAATTTTAGGGACTTTCCCATCATTAAACTTCCGGAATGAAGGAGAATTAGAGTCCGTCCTAACTGATTTAAATCAATTTATGGCGGGAAGAACCGGTAAGCAGGGGAATTATGGTGTAAATGTCATCGTTCAGAAATCAAACCCTTGGGCACAAAAGCATCTCCAAATTTGTCTTCAATTTAAAGTTCCGGTCTTTATTACTTCACTAGGCAATCCTGCAGAAGCCATAATTGGAGCTCATGCATATGGCGGAAAAGTATTTTGCGATGTCACGAATCTAGTTCACGCCAAGAAATGTGCTGACTTAGGTTGTGATGGATTTATTGCTGTTGGACAAGGGGCAGGTGGTCATGCAGGTCCTTATCCGGTGAGCATGTTGATTCAATCGCTGCGAAAAGAATTTCCTGCAATTCCGATTTTAGCAGCCGGTGGAATTGCCAATGGTGCCACTTTGCTAAGTGCTATTTCTGCAGGTGCTGCTTTAGGTTATAGTGGCACACGCTTTATTGCAAGTACAGAAGCGACAGTGTCGCAAGAATACAAAGACGCAATTCTTAATTCGCATATGGAAGATGTGGTACTTACAGATAGAATTAGCGGAACACCTTGTACAATTATCAACACTGACTTTGCGAAGAAAATAGGGACTCAACAAAATTGGTTCGAAAAATGGATGAGCAATAATCCACGAACAAAAAAATATTTCAAGATGATTATCCAGCGCAGAGGATTCAACTGGTTAGAAGACGCAGTAAAGCCGGGCAATTACAATAATCTATGGTGTGCAGGACAAACAGTAGAACTCATCCATAAAATTCAACCGATTCAAGAAATTGTAAGTGAAATTGAACAAGAATTTTTTGAAGCATTTGCAAAAGTTCAAAATCAAATATCGAATTGAAAGAATAATCAGATGAAAAGAATTCAACGTTTGATGAGAAAAGCAGAAAACTCCACTCTCAGCAGAAAAATATTACAGCTAGTTTTAAGTTACACAATTCCATTTAATCGTCCACATGGATTCAAAATAAAGGAAGTATTTACTGATGGATTTCATGTTGTTTTGCCATATTGGAAAATTAACAGAAATCACATCAATGGTATGCATGCTTGTGGGCTAGCAACACTTTCAGAATTCGTTTCCGGGCTGACCTTGTTAAAAGTTGTAGGCAGAGATGACTTGAGAATTATCATGAAAGACTTGAAAATGACATATCACTTTCAAGCGAAAACGAGTGTGTCAGCGACAGCAAGATTAAGTCAGGAAATTTTAGACGAAATTATATTCACACCATTGAAAACTCAGGACTCTGTTTCATATAAGATGAAAATCGAAGTCTATGATATCGACAAAAATCATATTAGTACCGGAGAGATAAATTGGCAACTTAAAAAATGGGCCAATGTAAAAACAATATAATATTCGAAATCGATGATTAAAGGTTTAACAACAAGTTTTATTATTTTAATTATTTTTTTGCTGATAAATCTTGCCATCAATGTAAGATTTGCAGCTGACGATTATTATTTTATTTTTCTCAACAACAATTACGGCGCCATCGGAGGAGCTTTTTTTCAGTACACCGATTTTAGCGGAAGATGGCTTTGTCATTTTATCAGTCTTTTACTATTGAATTTTTCTTCTTTCAGAATGTTTTTGCCAATCTATTTTCTTGCTACTTTTATAGTGTTTTATTTAGTTTTATCATCCTTATTTTACAAAATATATAGCTGGTACGATGACTCTGAGAAAGATTTAGACAGTGACTTTGCCCCGCTACTTTTGCTTACTACGTTTTTCCTGTGTTCTTTTTCAATAGGTGAAAATTGGTTTTGGTTTATTAGCGTAAGCACATATATGTGGAGTTTAATTTCATCATTACTTCTCATTAACCTCTATCTGAACAACAAAAAAAGATTCTACACTCCCTATGTTCTTGTTTTTGCATCCTTATACATAGGAGCAGCTTCAGAGTCATATGCAATATTAATGATCCTATTTTCCGGAATTTTTATCACCTATAAAATTAAACAAGAAGGACTTCCGGCATTTAAAGCAAACGACAAAAACAAAACTCTTGTAAGGTCCATAATCCTGATTTTTATTGCGTTTTTAATCTCCACACTTTCTCCGGGCACTTTCCACCGGAACGAACTTTTACCAAATTTATCATTAATAGAAAACTTCACTGTACTGATCAGATCATATGGCAAAATCTTTATCCGATACTTGCCTTCAAAGATTCATTTGTTTTTAATTTTTAGTCTGCCTTGGATGGCATTTGGGTTTTATATTCAGGAACTGGCAACTTACACTTTAAAGAACATCATACAAAAAATAAGTGTTACCATTTTCCTAACCTTAAGTTTGATTTTCATAAGCTTATTACCAACCGTATTTTTACTAGGAGAAACCGGACCTGCACGAGCGCTTTCCATTATCACATTGATTTTCACAATATCATTCGCAACAATTTTCACATTGCTTGGAATGTTTGTCAAAAGGGAATCAAGCATATTGAAAATAATTTCAGTATCATTTTTTTTATCAATCATCTATCTTTTTTATGAAAACATAAAGCAATACAGAGTGACAAATGTTTTTTCTGAAACATATGATGAAAGATTACTTCGAATTGATGAATTAAAGAATCACGACTTCAGAGGTATTGCAGAATTACCTCCACTACCCTATTCCGGAATGTTATTTAATGCAGAACTCTCCACAGATACAGCCTATTTTGTCAATCAACATTGGAAAAAAGGATTAGGGTTAAAATTCAATGTCGTCCTTGCAAAATAATTTTAGAATCCATTTAGAGGGCAGTCACATTTGAATTTCCTCGTTTGGCCAAATATGCAACAAAATCATTTGCCGGTTTGAATTTGATTTTTACATTTGAAGGGTGCCTGTCTGTCTTAAAACTATGATAGCGGAAATAAACTTTCACTATATTTCTCCTAACCAAATTAAATTATGATCAGAAATTGTTTTCTTGCTTTCCTTTTGACATTTTCAACATCAGCTTCAGCTCAATTTGCTCCTGAATCCGATCCACACAGAGGTTTTTACATAGACCACTTCCTACGTTTTCAAAGTGGAACATCTGAACTTGACACTTCCCGTTCCATTCTTGGTGTCGATAAAAACTTTGATGGAATTTTCGAAAAGGAAGATGCCGTTTTACAATATGCTTGTGAAAACCATATTACCTATTTGGCATTATATGACTTACATAGAATTTTAGGAACCAATAAAACAATCTGGAATGAGAACACACATCAATTCGAGAATTCAGAAAAACATCTTTGTCGTTTCATAGAAAAAGCAAGAAGCCGTTATGGCGTTACGCAAATTGGCGCTATAGGTGGATCTTCTAACTATTTTGACAGCCTGAGAACCTATATTGATCGTTACCCTGTTTCTGCTCCGATTCATTTGAGTGATGACATAAAATCGTCTCCAAACTTTAATATCAGACTAGCTTCTGTTGAAACTAATAATTATACCAGCCCGGAAGCTCAGCAAGAAGGAGAATATCTAAAACAATGTATCCGTATTCTCAATTTTAATGCTACCAATGCATGCCAGAGCGATATTGATGTTCTTAACATTGAATACGAATTTTGGGGTGATTGCAGTGGAGATTTTCCAAACTTTACTCAAATTGCGCAATCCATGAAAGTACTTAGAGATGATTACAATCTGGCACATCCGACTAATCCAATCATCACAGAAGCCTACTTAGCTTTTTTATATTTCTGTGGTTCAATTGAAACTCAAGTTACTCAAACAATGGATGGTTGTAATAACTGCTCACCTTGTAGTACTTGTGCTAACCCACATGAACCATTGATTGACAGAATACTTTATTCTATGCTTCAAAGCAGTCCATATAATTTTTCTTTTACGGAACAAAACTATTTTGAACTTCCGAGTACTCAAGACAGCACTGATTATCATCCGATGTTTTATTCTGAATCAATGAACAATGGCGGAGGTTTTGATTTCTTAGGGCCCTGGCTTACTCAGGCTCCTACTAATACAATTTTCTTTGCAGAAGAATATTATTTCTACCATTGGCTCAATCTTTCCGGTTCAGCATTAGGTCAGCCGAGACAAAATAATGTACAAGCCGGCGGTGCTCATTGGTTTGCATCCTCCTACATGGTTGGACATATTGATCACACAAAAATGATTCAAACGCCGGGACCTTTTTGTAGTAGTGGTGATTCAACATTAATCTCACTCGATTACTATGGTCCGGATGAACCGGGAACAGATTACACTTTCAGTATTACTAATGATGCCGATAGCTCGATTGTTTATCCCAAGTCAGGAATTCCTATATCAGGGGTTTCACTTAGCACTATTACTGCTCCCGCGTATCGTTCAATAAATTTCCGTGATACCATTGCTTTTCCAAAATGCTATTTACCGGATGGAAATTATACAGCAACACTCAATTTAAATTATAATCATAGCACCGGGTGCAGCTATACAACAACAACCAAAATTATTATTAATCAGCAGCCTCAAATACAACTTATTGGCGACAGTGTCTTCTGTGAAGGAAATACAACTTTTCTCACAGCACCGGTCGGAGGAATCTATAGTTGGTTTCGTAATGGAAAAGTCATTCCGAGTGCAAACACTAGTACTTATGCAGCCAATGCCGATGGTGATTATTATTGTAACATTACAGGATCTTTTTGCAATGGAAATTCGAATATCATACATATAACAGTGCATCCTAATCCAACCGGAGTTGTCAATATAACTTGTAACGGAAATGGGACCTACACACTTAAAACTAATCTCGAACCTGCGAATCCAGGATCTACCGATCTTGTCGGACCATCGGGAGTAACTTACTTATGGAGCAGCGGTGAAACAACAGATCAGATTGTTGTTACAATTCCAACTTCTACTCAACGGTATTATGTAATGATTACAGATCCCTATAGTGGTTGTACGAGACTGAGAAATGCAGCATTACTTGCTGTGCCAAACACTAGCTTGGTTCCATCTATAACAGTGAATAGCACACCCAGTTCATCTTGTACATCTGATGGATCATTAACTGCACAAATAAACAGCGCCGGTGCAATTTCCTACTTTTGGTCGAACGGTGCCACAACGCAAACCATCAGCAATGTCCCACCGGGAATTTATACTGTGGTCATGACGGAATATGCGAACCCATGTTCAGTTCAGGCGACAGTAACTCTCGGTACTTTGCCGACAACCGGACCTACAATAATTCCCACAATTACAAATACAAGTTGTGTAAACAAAAGTGATGGTGCAATTTCATTGGCAATTTCAGGAGGCAATCCACCGTTTTCATTCGACTGGAAAAATATTCCGAATGAAAATGGTTACAATCCCTATTCACAGAATTTAAGTCAGTTGTATGCAGGAACGTACACTTTAAATTTAACAGATATGAACGGTTGTCATTTCACTTACAACTATGATGTTGCTTATCAACATACATTGCCAACGGTTACGCATACAGCAACACCGGTTTCTACATGCGGAACAAACAATAATGGCAGCGCAACACTAACAGTTACAAATGGCAGCAGTCCTTACTCCTATTTATGGAATGACATCACTCACCAGACAAATTCAATTGCAACAAATTTATCGGCCGGAACTGTTTCTGTACAAATTACCGATAACAATAATTGTGTAGTCGATCACTTTGTCAATATTCCAACGCAACAAATAAGTATATCAGTTTCACTTATTGACACATCAGTACTTTATACCTCATGCAATGGAAGCAATACAGGAAGAATCTATCTCGCTGTTAGCGGTGGAATAGCGCCTTACAGCGTTAATTCTCCCTGGGTAATCGATTCAAATTTCATCCATCTTGAAAACCTGAGTGACACAACATTAGTACTTGAAATTACAGATAACAATGGTTGTATTTTGCAGAACGATTATACAGTAACTTCTCCGGCACCTTTATCTTTGACAACACAATCAACAGGAACGACATGTATAACTTGTACAAATGGATTTATTCAGTGTACTCCCGCCGGCGGTACAGCACCATATACTTATCAATGGACACCAACAAACGGAAATTTAAACGGCGATACAATTGTCAATCTATCCCCGGGTATTTATTCCATTTGCCTCATTGACTCAAACAACTGTTCTTTCTGTGTAGTTGATACAGTTTTAGAAGATCCAACGTCTGTTTCATCAGTCAACAGCAACGAAGCAATTTCCATCTTCCCCAATCCATCAAAAGGAGAATTTACAATTCAGTCAGAATTATTCACCAACCGGGAATATTTCGTCGAAGTAAAAGACATCGAAGCCCGTACCACTTTCTTCAGCAAAAAACTTAAAGGCAATTCCAATCAAATCAATTTGGATTTGAAAGCCGGAGTATATTTGGTGGTGATGACAGTTGAGAAAAAGATTGTTTTTAAGGGGAGAGTTACGGTGGTGGAGTGAGTTGTTATTTCTTTTTCTTGGGAAGCACGAAACCAATTTGCTTTCGTGGTATCGATTTTTCTTTCTTATTTAATAACTCATCTAAATACTGGAACACTAATTCAATGTTCTTCCCATGGTTGTCAACTTTCTTTTTTATGTATTCTATTTCTAAACGTAAATCTGTATTAGTTAAGAGCATTTTACGAAGTGCTACAAAAGCTCTCATTATTGCTATGTTCATTTCTTTCGCTTTTTTACTTTTCAATACACTTGACAACATCGCTACTCCTATTTCTGTAAACACATAAGGATTTGATCCGCCTAAATGTTGTTTGGAAGGTATCACATTTTGTGATACCATTATTTCCACTTCCTTTTCAGTTAACACAAACATAAAATCATCAGGGAATAAATCTAAATTTCTACGTACGGCTTGTTTTAATGCCCTGTTTTCTACTCCATAAATTTCAGCAAGATGAAAATCAAGAATTACTTTTTCTTCACGTATAATAAGTATTTTACTTATTATTTTCCCTTCTGAGATCACTAATGTTGTTTCTTTCTTAGCCATATTCTTATTGATGCTTAGTTGGCATAAAACAAAAGTAGCTCTTCATTAAAATGATCACAACCAACAAAAGCGAGATGTTTTATTAGTATTTAGTTGAACTGTTTGAGAAAAAAACCTATGTTTGTCTAAAGGAGCGCTCAAGAAATCAAAAAGTGGGATATGCGCAATTTTAAACAAGATGGAAACGGCTCTATGAATTATGTTAAAAAACACTATCTAAAAGATGGAATACCTCATTATTATGTTACCGATCATCTCGACAATACAAGAGTTAAATATAGAACAGACTTTACATGTTCCTCTTCAACAGCAGGCAGTTTGAATTATAAGATTGAAAATATTAATGAATACTATGCTTACGGTAAAACACTTCGGGAATATGTGAATTCCAATACGGAAAAATATCTGACAACCTATCATGAGAGGGACAAAGAAACAAGTTTGGATTATCGAGGAGCGAGATATTATGATTCGGAAATTGGGAGGTTTTTGAGCGTTGATACAATGGCAATAAATAATTGTTCAACAAATCCATACGTTTATGTTTCAAATAACCCAACTAATTACATTGATCCGGATGGGAAGCAATTTATTTTCTGGACTACCACTACCACTGTGACAGTTCCTGTTACCTATGGTATATCAGAATTAGTATTAACAAATGGTTCACAATATTCAATTCCTAAAACAGTAGTTGAAATAGGAAATAGAATTAGAACGGCTAAAGCTCCAGCTCCTAAAGTGGAAGAAGTATTAAGGACTTTAACAAAAGAACAAACGAAGGCTATGAAACCTGAATACAAGGCTTCCTCAGAAACTCCGAATGATTTTTCAAAATCTTCTAATGATAATTTGTCTACATATGACATGGATTTTGCTTCAGGAATAAGTGGTAATTCATTTCCATTAGCAAATTTGAGTACGGGTTTTCAAATAGGCATTGGTGGATATTTGATGTATAGATTTTATCAAACTGCAAAAGATATAGTAGAAATACCTTTGCAAATTCCAAAGGAAGTTAAGAACGCCCCAGTTCAATTTGAACCGAAAAAAAAGTGAAATGAAAAAAAAGCAAGCAATAATATGGGGATTGGTGTTGATTTTTATCATTATACAAAGAAGTTTCTGGAGTGAATTTACAATCGTTCAAAAAAGAATCTTTGTGCCATTATTTGGGATTGTTACAATTTTATTTATAACAATTATTTTATTAAAAAACAAGAATGGAAAAAATTAAGACATATCTGGCCAGAAATTGCTTTAGAATATTTTGCTTTGCTTTCCTTCTTTTTCTGATATTTGAAGCTGTGTCAAAGGATTTTTATAACTATCAGTTATTTGGGAAAGTTAATATTGCAGATAACATTTTCTGGCTTTTAACTGGATTAGTATTAGGGTCTTTCGCAGCAATTGAGAGTGTGAAGTTTTTACAACGAAAAAAATAATATTCAAACATGAAATCAAAACTACTTTTATTCGCACTTTGTTTCACCTTTACCGAAACCTTCGGTCAGGCTGTAGCACAATTAGACATAAACAATATTAATGCTAACGTTTATTCCAACGGAACTTTATTTGATGGTACATTTGAAGTTCCTGCCGGTAGCGGGAAGAATTCAATTAATCTTTCGAGTTTCCGGATAGGTGGGCTTGATCCGACAGGTCAGTTACATCTCGCAGCGCAGGTTTATTGACTGGCAGGATCAGACCAATTCAACAGGCCAATCGCGACAAATTATGCTGACCCATCTTATGTTCAGCTTAATTCTGCTTATTAAATTAATCACCCAACCCACTTTCTTCTTACCTTCGCGAATTGATATTTACAAACTATGTATAAGAACACACAGGATTGGATTAAAACGCTGGAAGAAAAAGGCGAATTGGTGAGGATTAAAGAATATGTGAATCCGGAGCTGGAAATTACGGAGATTACTGACCGGATTTCTAAACAATATGGGCCGGCGCTGTTGTTTGAAAATAACGGAACGGATTTTCCCCTGTTGATCAATTCAATGGGTACAGAACAACGGATGGCTTGGGCACTTGGTGTCGAAAAATTAGACGACGTCGCTGCGGAAATTGAAACGCTGATCAAACAACTTACGACACCTAAGGATAGCATTCTTGATAAACTAAAAATGCTTCCAACGCTGGGTTCCATTGCGTCATGGATGCCGAAAGTAATTAGCGGAAAAGGGGAATGTCAGGAAGTGATTCTGAAAAATCCTGATATTACAAAATTCCCTGTCCTGAAATGCTGGCCTGAAGATGGCGGACCGTTTCTGACTTTACCTATCATTCATACAAAGGATCCGTTAACGGGTTTAAGAAACGTTGGGCTTTATCGCATGCAAGTTTTCAATCCGACAATGACAGGTATGCATTGGCATCGTCACAAAGTCAGTGCCCGACATTTCAACGAATATAAAAAGCTCGGACAAAAAATGCCGGTGGCTGTAGCTCTTGGCGGCGATCCGGTTTATACTTACTCTGCTACCGCTCCTCTTCCTGATGGTGTTGATGAATATATGTTGGCCGGATTTATCCGAAAGAAAAAAGTTGAATTGGTGCAGTGCCTCACGCAAGATGTACAGGTTCCGGCGGATGCTGATATCATCATCGAAGGTTATGTTGATCCAACTGAAGACTATATACTTGAAGGTCCGTTTGGTGATCATACGGGATATTATTCTTTAGCTGATATGTATCCGCGTTTTCACATCACCTGCATTACGCATCGGAAAAATGCTGTATATCCTGCAACAATCGTTGGTATACCACCTCAAGAAGATGCGTGGATAGGAAAAGCTACGGAACGTATTTTTTTAGTACCGATCAAAATGACAATGGTACCTGAAATCGTTGATATGGTTTTACCGGTAGAAGGTGTTTTTCATAATCTCGTTATCGTAAAAATCAAAAAAGATTATCCCGGACAAGCCAGTAAAGTCATGCATAGCCTATGGGGCGCCGGACAAATGATGTTCACAAAAATGATGGTCGTTGTTGATGGCGATGTCAACATTCACAACAGTGATGAAGTTGCAAAATATGTAAGCGAAAATTTCGATCCTGCTCACGATATTCATTTCACCCAAGGTCCTGTAGATGTGCTCGATCACAGTTGTTCTGTGATGGCTTTCGGAGGAAAAGTTGGTATCGACGGAACAAAGAAAACGGAAGAAGAACTTTCAGGAAGAATTCCTTTTGCCGGTGAAAAGAAAGTTGGCGTGAATAAAGATGAAATACTTAATGAATATCCGGAGATTAAAGCAATCAACGATAAAGTACTTCATTCCAATATTTCTATTCTTTTTATTTCGATAGAAAAGAACAGAAAAAATCATGTAAAAGAAATTTCTAAAAAACTATTTGTCCGAAATGATTTTGCACAAATTAAAGTGATCATTTTCCTTGAACATACTTTCGACATCAGCGATACTGCCGATGCAGTTTGGCGTTTTGCAAACAATGTAGATCCCAAACGCGATCATCTACTTATCGAAGACGAAGCAGGTGTAAATCATTTATCACTCGATGGTACACGTAAAACAAAAGCGTTCGATGGCTTCCAAAGAGACTGGCCGAATATTCTTGCATCCGATGACAAGACTATTGAAAGAATCGATCAGATCTGGGATAAACTTGGATTGGGGAAATTCATTGAATCACCTTCAAAGAAATACAGAGAGCATTTGTATGAAGGGGGAGCGGTTGCAAGAAATTAATTTGGGAATTCGGATTGCGAATTGCGGCAATCCGAAATCCGAATTCCGAATTCCGAAATCAAATCCTTCATTTCAAATACGGATCATTCGTAGTTCGAACGATCAATTTAAAATCATCGATACGGAATTTTTCACCTCCTGGATTATAAAAAAACGCTTTCAGTTGATCACTTTTTTTGATCTGCTTTGGAAATTCCGCACTTGTCATAATTGTGTACCACTTCCCTGCTTCCCGACAATAGTCCTTAAAAGCTGAAACCTGATATTTGTATGAATGCGTTGAGTCTTCAAAAGTCAATACCAATGATGCTTTCTCCGGCATTTTTTCAAAATAAACTTTTGCGGAAAATGCAGCATATCTCATTTCTGTCTCCGGGATTTCATCCAAATTTATTATTTTGGTTGAACTATATTGCTTAGTACTATCCATCCATTCCGATTTTTTTCCTGAAAAGGCAACCTCATCATTTACCACAGTGGAATTCAATAACGAATCTTCATAATCATTAAAATAAGAAAACAAAATTGAATCTGACTGACTTTTGCAAGGTGTTTTAGAAAACAAATAAGATGTTGCATTGAAATAAATCTTCTTGGTTTTCAAATAAGGATATTTTGTTCTAATTATTTCATTGATCTCATAAGGATGAAAATTATTCGTCCAAGCATAACCAAATTCATTCGATTTACATGTGTCAACAATTTGTATTAAGCGGGCATAATCTTTAGGACTTTCCAATTTAAAAAAGAAAGCTCTGTTTTTTGTTTTGATTTTTGAATAGTAATAATCAAAATAAACAGGATTGACAATATTAACGACAACAGGAACATTCTCCGGAAAACCATTAACATCTTCCGCAATTTCCTTAAACACACCAAAATGATTTTTTTTGTAGAAACCGGAAGTGATCAATGTAAAGAACCCAATAAACAAGAACATTGTAAGAACAGGAAGCTGATATTTCAAAACA
>CAYHCU010000075.1:0-12103 GCA_964355035.1 uncultured Flavobacteriales bacterium
TTGCCTTTGCCAGCTAACCCACAAGCCAACCCAAAGGCAAAGTCAAAAGAGTGCAATTTCCAACGCTTTATTACACTATCAGTAACCAATGAAATAACCGTTTATGAATCCTATATTCGCAACTTAAATATTAGCAGATGAAAAAACTTTATTTATTCACTCTACTTTCTGCTCTCATTCTTTCAGGTTGTAAATCTGACTTTGAACAGTTCAACGAACAGGCGATGTCTTACGCCAGTGACAAAAAAATTGAGCAAAAAGAATACGAAGATTTGCTTGAACTTGTTTCTGTGTCTGTGGATAACAAGTTTCAGATACTAAAAAATGACAGCGGCAATATTGACAATGCGAAAGTCCTTTCGTATTTATTGAAATACTTCAAGGCGAAAAAATCAGAGCTTGCAGAAGCAAACATCTGGCAACCACCAGTAGTTGCTTCAAAAAATGATTTGTTCAACATTAATGTTTATCTTGAAAATTCCGCAAGCATGGATGGATATGTAAAAGGAGTTACTGAATTTGAAACCGCTATTTACAACCTCTTGGGAGATTTTAAAATTAGCGGCATTTGCGACAGTTTAAATCTTAGTTACATCAATAAAAGTATTCCCTACTCAAAGAAAAATGCACTTGCTCCCGACATTCAGGATTTCATAGAAAAATTAGAACCCTCAACTTTCAGGCAGAGAGGAGGTGATAGAAGCGTTTCAGACCTAAAAAACATTCTCAGCACTGTTTTAAAAAGTGTAAATGAAAAAAATGCAGCAGTTCTGATTTCTGACTTTGTTTTTTCACCGGGCAGTAAAACAAACGCACAGGATTATCTGAATAACCAAGGTGTTGGAATCAAAATTGACTTTGCAGAGAAACTCAAAACATTTGACTTGTCGGCAGTTGTCATTCAGTTGCAATCTGGCTTTGACGGCTTGTATTACGACAAGATGGATAACCCAATTCCTATTAACTGTAAAAGACCTTACTACATTTGGATAATTGGCAGCACAAAGCAAATAAGTGAAATCTTAAACAAAAAAATGCTTGACAATATCAAAGGCGGTTATCAAAACAGGTTGGTGTTCCAATCTATAAAGGCAACTACTGAAACTCCATTTAAGATTCAATCAAGAGCCATCTGTGGTAGTTTTGACAGAGAAGAATTAGCAAATAAAATTATTTCGGGTGCATCATTGTCAAAGGAGAATCAAACGAAGGGACTTTTCGGATTTAGTTTAGCAGTAGATTTTTCAAAAAGTTTGCAAGATGCAAACTACTTCCTTGATACTGCAAACTACACATGGAGTAATAAAAAATACAATCTTAAAGTTGAGACCATTACGAATAACAGTGATGCATCGCTTTCAGGTTTCACTCACTTGTTGAAATTGCAAACTACTGAAATACGGGAAGAAGCTTTGAGAATTGATGTTGTAGGCAGCACACCAAGTTGGGTTTACAGTTCAACATCATTTGAAGATGCAAACATTGCAAAAGATGAATCTGAAAAGCAAAAAACATTCGGCTTGAAATTTCTGCTGGAAGGTGTGAATGATGCCTTTTATCCTAAGTCAAATAGCAACTTAATAAATTCTCTAACTATCACAATTAAAAAGTAAATATTATGACAAATTTCTTCGCAAGTTTATACGAATGGTTTGGACTAATGCCTCTCTATTCAAGAGATTTAGGAGACCACCTAAGAGGTTACGACATTACATGTTCAGGATACATTGGCACTCCATGGTATGCTTACATTGGTAGCGTAATGTTTCTACTTACAATATTTCTTTATGCTTTGCTATATCACATTATAGACAGCCCGAGATTTATGAGAAAATATCATTGGTGGATTTTTGCACTAATAATTGTTTCTCTCAATTTCTTAATTGCCTTTTTAATTCCGTTTAACTCATTACAAGCAGGTGATTATTGCAATCAGCTAAATTTATCTGTGTCAGATTGTATCGGTTTTGGTTTATCAAATGCAATTTGGAGTTTGCTACTCTACGGATTTGTTTCTTCCATTCCATTGGTTAGGAGATTTAGCACCAATTGCAGCCACACAACATTTTGGAAACCATAAAAATCTATCAATATGTCTAAAACATCAAAGTTATTCATCTTTGCCATTGGCGGAACAGGTTCAAGAGTATTAAAATCTTTGACCATGCTTTTAGCTTCAGGCGTAAAACCAAATTCTCAAAAAGAATTTGAAATCATCCCAATTATTATTGACCCACACAAAGACAACGATGATTTAATCAGGACAGAAAAGCTATTGGAAAACTACCAAGCGGTTACAGATGAAATTGGTTTTGACAATGGTTTTTTTGGAACAAGAATTTGCACCTTGGATAAGTTGATTGAATCAGAAAATAAAGTAAAGGGGAATTTCAGATTTAATTTGCAACAAGTTTCAGATACCACATTCAGAAATTATTTAGGGTATAATCAATTAAGTTCTGCAAATCAATCATTAACTGAACTTCTCTTTTCAGGCAAATCAATAAATGAAATCGGTTCCGAAGTTGATTTGTTAGACCTTAAAATGAGCATTGGATTTGTGGGCAATCCCAACATTGGAAGTGTTGTCCTCAACCAATTTAAAGACTCAGATGAATTCAAAGAGTTTGCTTCTAACTTTGACCAGAACGATAGAATTTTTATTGTTAGTTCTATTTTTGGTGGAACAGGGGCAGCAGGATTTCCAACAATCCTTAAAACTTTAAGAAATGCACAAAAGATAGACAACATTGAGCATAAAGATTTTCTTGAAAATGCCAAAGTTGGTGCTGTTACAGTTTTGCCTTATTTCAATATAGAAAGTGACACCAAAAGTCCAATCAACAGAGCAGACTTTATTTCTAAAACAAAGGCAGCCTTGCACTATTATCAAGAAAATGTAAGCGGTAACAAATCAATTAACGCTTTATATTACTTAGGTGACGATTACATAGGGAAAGGCTATGAAAATGACCCTGGTGATGGAGGACAAGAAAACCCAGCCCACATTATTGAATTAGTCGCAGCACTTTCAATTATTGATTTTATGGAAATACAAGACTCAGAATTGAAATGTGAAGATGGAAAAGCCATAAAACCAATATACAAGGAATTTGGGCTTCGCAATGATGAAGCAGATGTAAAATTTGCAGACTTTGAAATGAGCAGCAGAAAGAAGTTTGCTATCAATCTTTCTCAGTTTTCAATGTTCAAAAAGTATCTTGATGAACATTTTCATAACTCTGCTGAAATACAGCCTTGGAGTAAATACCAACCTGAGGTGAGAAGCAACTCTTTACCTACTTCAATCGGTGATTTTTTCGTAGCTTTTAAACAGTGGATTGATGAATCTTCTGAAAATCGTAGAGGATTCTCACCGTTTGATTTTGATTCAACTATTGAGAATTTAGTGGAAGGAAAAACTGGTGAACATGGACTTTTGTTCAAGTCAAAGGTTGATTACTCATTCTTTGATAACACCTTAAATAAATTGTCAAAAGGCAAATCATATAATAATACCACTCAGAAAGTAGTAAAGCTATTTTTTGAAGCAACCAAAAATATTTTAACCAAGAATTACGAAATAAACAAATAAATCATGAGCAAAGTTTTAGGATTTAACCGTAAAGGAAATAGTCATTGGTTTTCTTCCAGTGAATTTGTTGACAAAGATATTATTGCTATCAAAGACCCTGAGGGGGGAAGTGAAATTTCTCTGCCAACGGCAATTCCAAGTCCATTTGCAAGGATTGACCTTGTAAAAACTGCTTTCAAAAACATTTCTAAAAGTCCTGACTTGAAAGCATTCAAAAAAGATGGAAATGTAATTGCCAGTGCCGAGGATGAAAAGCTTGTTTCAAACGCATTGGACATAGCTGAATTGCTTTTTAATTTTGAGAGTATCAAGGATAAAATCAAAGTTATCGTTTGGGATAGAAAAGAGGAATTGGGTTGGTTAAAAAATGAGACTGAATTTGTAAGCCGCGATGACAAAAGAGATTCAGAAACATTAAATAAGCACAGAAGATATGCAGAAACACTATCTCTGTATTTAGAACAAGATACCAAAGCATATAATTTTGATTTACTCACGAAGGTTTATTTAATTGAGTTCAATCAGAAAATTATAGGTGCAACTTCACCAGCGACATTATTTTTTGCAACAGCAAATAATTTATCCAATGCAAAAATTAAATTATCTGGTAACTATACTTTATTCCATGATAATACTCCACTGTATGAAAGAGATTTGGACTTTCAAATTTATTTTCACCATCTGCTAAAATCAAATGACACTTTAAATTCTAAACTAAGTGTCATTACAGAGTATTTGAGAGTCAATGAGACCATTCTTGACAAAAGCAAAAAAATTTATAAAAAGGTTACCGATGAAAGGAATAATTCAACCGACCTTACATTATCAAAAGCAATTACCAATCTGACAAAGGAAACCTTTACCACAACATACACAGAGTTAATTCCTTCTGACAAGAAGGATAAACTTGAGATTTTTGGAATTAATTATCGTTGCAATAAAATTTCAAAACAAAAAGATTTAACTTCAAGTGAATCGGATTTCGTTATTCAAAATACCGTTGGCTTAAATACTGGCGACCTAATTCCACTTGCTTTGGAAGAGGGAAACAGACTTGACGGATTAGCATACACTTCAAAGAATGATAAATGGACTTCGGGAATAAAAATTGAATCTAATCTTAAAACATTGCCCGGGCGTTCTATTGTATACCCCTTTCTCAAATTAGAGGAACTTTTTGAACCAATTTTGATTAGAACAATTTACAACATCAATACAGATTGCTTTTTTAATGGCTATACTAAAAATAAGGAAACTGATAAATACGAACTTTCGGATTTAGAATATCTAATTCCGCTAAAGACTGAGTTCTTTAAATATTTCACCACAGATGATTTGCAAAAATTCCATGACGATGGTAAACCTTGGTTAGAAATTGAACCAAGCACAAATCTTTCAGTAAATCTTTATTTAAGAATCCCAATAAAAAATAGACTTTATGTTGAATACAAAAAAACCTATGAGAAACATAAAGAAGGTGAGTTAAACAAAAGTGTTCTTAGCAAACACGGCTCTACAATTGAAAATCAGTTTGGTCTTACAATATTCCCATTCATAAAAATAAATGATGTTTCAATAAAGCCGCATTACCGCATCCACATGGTTGACAGAGACCATAAAGGTGTGTTTGCAAACAACAATTATCACTTAAAATTTTTCAATAACAATTCAAGAAATGAAGTTGCAATTGAAAAAGATGGTGTAGTAACAAGAAGCAAAAAAATTGTTGGCAAAGCGGGAACAGCACAGTCAACTTTTTATGTTCTTAACAACAACTTTGATTTTACACAAGTAGCTGTTTCGTTTTCCAATCAAGATGTTGAAGGAATAATAATTCCAAAGTGGGTTGAGTATAATTCAGGTGAGAGTAAATTTTCATTCAGTGTTGATTTTGGAACAACCAATACTCATATTGAATATTCAATAGATGGAGCAAAGCCGAATGCGTTTGATGTTTTAGCTAATGAAATGCAAGTTGCAAGTCTTTACAATCCTAATCCCGATAAACACCACAGGATTGCGGATGAGACCGCTTTTGCAATTCAAGAATTAATAGAGCACGAACTGATTCCATCCGAAATAGCACCCGATAAAGAATATAGTTTTCCCCATAGAACCATTCTATCAGAAAATGAAGACTTAAAACTTAAAACCGAAACCCACCCACTTGCGAGCTTTAACATTCCATTTGTTTATGAGAAGAAAATCAATAAGCACAAAATAATTCCTGATTTGAAATGGGCTGAATTGGATGATAGCAACTTAAAGAGAATTAGAGCATATTTTTCAAATCTTCTCTTACTCCTTAGAAGCAAAGTTTTATTTAAAAAAGGTAATTTGAAAGAGACCGAACTAATTTGGTTTTATCCTTCAAGTATGTCAAAAGGTAGGAAAACTCTGCTTACGACTTTATGGAATGAAGAATTCAAAAACTACTTTCACTCAGATGTAAAACCTACTGGAATTGTTGAATCGTTAGCCCCTTACTTTTTTCACAAAGAAGGTAAAGAACATATTGGTAATTCCAAGCCAGCAATCTCAATTGACATTGGTGGTGGAACAACTGATATTGTAGTTTATCATAAGAAGAATCCCATTCTTTTAACTTCATTTCGCTTTGCAGCCAATGCTGTATTTGGTGATGGTTTTAGTGCGAAAGGCAATGCAAGTTCCAACGGATTAGTAAAAAAATATGTAAAGAAGTTTGACGAACTACTTTCAGCCAAAAAGGAATCAAACCTATTAGGTGTTTTATCCGAACTAAATAAAAAAGGGAAATCATCTGAAATAAATTCTTTCCTTTTTTCGGTTGAAAAGAATACAAAGTCAGCCAGTAAGGCAGAACTTTCTTACAACTCATATTTGTCTAAGGATGATGATTTCAAAATTGTATTTATTTTCTTTTATGCTGCTTTAATTTATCAAACCGCAAGAACATTGAAATTCAAAAATATTCCATCCAATGAAGGAAGTTTGATTTTGCCAACCGATATTCTGTTTAGCGGAACTGGTTCAAAAATTTTGAATGTTATTTCTGGTGACATGTCTTTCCTTGCAAACTTATCAAAATTGATTTTTGAAAAGGTATATGGAACAAAATACGGAACTACAAAACTAACAATACATACAGAAAATGACTTCCCGAAGGAGGTTACCTGCAAAGGTGGATTGCTATCCAATAAAGATGAATTAAAAGCAATAGACATCAAGGGAATCAAGTCAGTTGTAAATACAAATTCAACTGGTTTAGTTGACAACCTTAGAGTTCAAGACATTGATTCAAAAGTTGAAAATTCTATCGTAAAGGATGTTGAATCATTTATAGATTTCTTTATTACATCTGAGGATGAAAAATCTCCTTCATTAAATAAGCAGCATAGTTTTAATGAGCATTATATTGTTTCTAAAAAATCTATTGATGTTTTTAAAGAGGTGGCAAAAGAACATTTGTTGGATTACTTACAAGAAGGAATTAAAAATTACAATTTGAATAGTGAATATGACGAAGACGAAAATGAATTGCAAGAGTCCTTGTTCTTCTATCCAATTATTGGAGCTATTTATAACTTTCTCAATCGTTCAATAGAATTTTAATTGATGTGAAAAAAATGAAAATAAAAATTACTGGTTTAGTTGCGTTTTTGATTTTGTCTCTAAACGCATACTCACAACTAAAGGAACAGCAATTTAGTGATGCGGTCAATTATGTAAATTGCAAATGTGTTGAACTTTCGCTTATAAAAAGTCCAACCAAAGGTGTTACATTTGCATTTCAGAGTCAATGTAATTGCGAAGATGCTCCTGACTATAATTATATTAACCAAGCAATTCCAACAACAGAATCAAAAACAACAGAGCTTTCAAAAGAAATTGAATCTATTAAGATAAATGAATTCAAATCAGGATTGAAGGTAGAAGATGCAGTTAAACTGCTTACAGAAACAATATTCTCAAATCAAAAAAAGTATGCAAAACTCTTTGCCTTTGCAGAGAACCGAAAGAAAGATACAGATTTTAATTCCTTTACCTCAGAATTGAAAACACATTTAGCGAAGCTATTTGCAACAGATAATACAACTCAGTTACCAAGCACTGTCAATACACAAGCACAAGAAACGCTACCTGAATCTACAATTCAAAGCGTAGAAGAAAGAGTAAACGATTTAGAACGGAAAATGAATTCAAACGAAAACTCAAAGGGTTGGTTTGATGGATTTACTTTTCAAATAGATGTGTTTTCAATTCTAATTACATTACTATCAATTTTCTTACTTGTTCGCTATTTATTTCGGGTTTCTAACGAACCGAATTCGCCTCAAAATGAAGTAACATCTTTATCAAACAATGACAAGAATTGGGTTGTGAAAAAAATCAAAGAACAAACCCCTGATTTTTCTTTTCAATTTTCTAATAGCAGAGAAAAGAAGGAGTTAATTTCAAAGATTGAAGCACTTGAAAACCAAGTTAGAGAACTAAAAGGAAAAATTTCTGCAAAGGAGGTTGACTTTGAAATTGTTCAACCAAAGTATGAAACTAAAACCCCACAGGAATATAAACAACCCGAAACCAAGCAAAACTTTGAAACATTTTATTTGTCGGGTCCAAATTTAGATGGAACATTTAATGTAAGTTCTGCACAAACTATTTATAAGGATGGTGCTTCAATTTATCGCTTACAAAAGACCTCAGCTAACAGAGCAGTATTTCAGATTGAGGACAAGGAGCAAGCACTATCCTTAGCTTTAAGTTACCCAGAAAGAACAATTGACCCAGTTTGTGAATCAAGTAATCCTTTCAATTCATCTTCAAGAAAAATTTTTACAGAAAAAGTCGGGGAGGTAGAACTTGTAGATGATAAATGGAAATTAATTCGTAAAGCTAAAATCAGATATGAAAGTTGAAACTATTGAAGCAATACTCGTTTGTGTAATAGTTTCAATTCAGCTTTATGTTTTTACACGAACCTTTATTCAAATCGGTGTATTCCGAAAAATCATTCCTAAGGTAACATCTTTGAAAATTTCAAAGGTGCTTGTTCCAGTTGCAGACCTTGAAAGATTATCCCCAAAAGAAATTTTAGCAAACATTACTAACTATAAAAGTGCATCTGTAAATGTTCCTACGAATCATATTCCAGTTGGTGATTGGAGTGATTCAGAAACTCCTACTCTATTTGAAGATACCTATTCAAACAATGTTGTTGAGAAAACAGAAGTAAATATTATTGAAAGCGAAGTAAAAACCAACCATGTTCTTGACAACATTCTTTTCTCTGTAAACAATTATCTCATTCGCAACAGAGGTGCTGCATCCGATTTTAATTTGATAAAAGATATTGTTGAGAGAAACACAAATGCAGTTGAGGAAGATATAAACCTTTCTATTGGAATTCCGCTTTACCTCGGACTGATGGGAACAATGATTGGAATTGTAATCGGACTTTTCAATATGCCTGATTTGGGTGCAGTGTTAGATACGAAGGCAAAGGATGTAATGCTGAATGATGGAATTGGTTTATTGATAGGTGGAGTTAAGATTGCGATGATTGCAAGTTTTTCAGGGCTAATGCTGACAATCATAAATTCAGGTTGGGTGTTTAAAGGTTCACGAAGTTTGAGTGAATCAAGAAAGAATGACTTCTACACTTTTGTTCAGATTGAATTACTTCCAATAATCAATCAAGGTTTAGCTTCTACATTAGAATCATTGCAGAGAAATCTTTTGAAGTTCAACAATGAGTTTACAGTAAACCTTAGACAGTTGACAGGCATCTTTGATTCAAACACAAGAGCAATCAAAGCACAGAAAGAATTGCTCGACACAATAGATAAAACAAAGGTTGCAGAAATGACACGATACAATGTGAAAGTTTTGCAGCAGTTGGATATTTCAGTTGCACAGTTTGAGAAGTTCAACGGCTACATGACTAATGTTACTTTGTTCGTAGAAAACTCACAGCACATTGTAACTCGGACAAACGAACTTTTAGCAAGAACTGAGAACTTCAAAGTAATTGCTGATAATATTGACAGTAGATTAACCCAAAGTCAAGAATTACTTTCATTCCTACACAGCCATTTCTCTGCCCTTGATGAAAGGAAACAACTTATTGAATCATCTGTAATTGGAGTGGACAATACTATTACAGAAGCATTAAACCAACTTAAAGACCATACTCAAAATTCAATTAAGAGAGTTCAAGAATTTACTATTGATGAAGTTAATGCCTTAAAATCAGCTTTATCAGAAAGCAAAACTAATCTTAGCAACCTTGAACATTTGGCTACTCTCAAAACTGATGTTACCCTCTTTAAAAATAGTTCTGCTTCTCAAGGTGAAAGATTGAAGCAGTCAATTGATGATTTGAATAAGAACATGGCTAAGTCCATTGCTATTCTTGAAGGAATTGAACACAGCAGTTTAACCTACAAAGCGAAAGGCATTTCTACTTCTATCAAAAACCTTTTTAAATCTAAGAAGTAGTGTCCTATGAAAGCAAAAGGTTCCAGTTTTTTTTGGCCCAGTTTCACCGACTTAATGACGAGTTTGTTTTTCATTATGTTGGTTCTGTATGTGCTGACATATCTCAAACTTACTAATCAGCAAAAGGCAACAGAGGAACAACTCAATAAGATTAAAGAAATACAAGCCGCAGTAAAAGCATTGCCTCCTGAATACTTTCTTCCTGATTCAATCAATAAAAGATTTTCATTGCGTAAGTCGCCAGAGTTCATCACGAAAACGGATGTGTTCAAATTCAATGAGGACAAAGATTATTTGGTTAAAGTTGGTAAATCAATAAGGAGCTTGATTGAAACACTTAAAACTAAATATGCCGACCAAGACATAAAATATATTGTCTTGATTGAAGGAATGTCATCCTTAGATTCTTATGAGGATAATTTTCCATTAAGTTACAAAAGAGCATTGGCAGTTAAAAAACTTTGGGATGACAATGGAATAATTTTAGACCCATCAGTTTGTGAAATTCAAATTGCTGGTTCAGGCACTGGTGGTATTGGTAGGTTTACAGGCACAGACCAAGAAAAGAATCAAAGAATCCTAATTCAAATCGTTCCCAAAATTGGCGAAATAAAAATTGAATGAAAAACATCTCCATCATAATATCCATTTGCATTTCTCTTTTGCTTTCGGGCTGTTCTGGTTGTTCTCAATCAGGCAGAAGAAATGTTGTCCATACAGATAAAACAACTCCAAATAACGAAGAGCCGACAAGAAGCACAGGAAAGAAAACCATTCTCAAAATGGAAAATGATAACGGAGTAAAATATGTGTGGATTGAAATAAATGGATTAAGGTTGAAATTCATTTTCGATACAGGTGCAAGTAGCATTTGCATTTCATCCTCTGAAGCATCTGTTTTATACAGACAGGGAACACTTCAAAAGGACGATATTCTTGATGTTCAGTATTTCCAAGATGCAACAGGAACAATTTCAGCAGGAACAAGAATCAATTTGAAAACTGTAAAAATTGGAGACAGAACTTTGAACAATATTGAAGCAACGGTAATTGACAATAGCCAAGCACCACTTCTATTAGGGCAAACTGCATTTGAGAAGTTTGGAAAAATATCAATTGATAATGACAAAGGCGAAATAACATTTGAATAAATGAAAAGAAAGGTTGCTTACATATTGCTTTTTTCATTTGTTCTTTTCAATGCCTCATGCAATTCAAGAAGTGGAAACAGAAAAGCAAACTCACAAAGTGAGCAAGGCGAAACAGGAAAAATTGTTGGCATTCTTGACGGTGACACTTATGATATTTTGATGGAAGGAAATAAAACAGTTCGTATTAGAATGGAGGGAATTGATGCCCCCGAAAAAGGAATGCCTTTTTATAAAGCAGCGAAAAATTGTTTATCAACTCTTTGTTTTGGTAAACAAGTAACGCTAAAAATTTCAGGGAAAGACAACCATGATAGAACACTTGCGTTTTCATACTTAGAAGATGGAAAAGAGTTGAGCCATGAAATGTTGAAAGCAGGTTTGGCTTGGCATTTTAAAAAGTATAATTCAGATGCTGACTTAGCACAATTGGAAGTTGAAGCGAGAAATTCTAAAATTGGAATTTGGCAAGACGAAAAGCCAATGCCACCTTGGGAAAACAGGGACTTACATCGCAACGGAGTTTCAACAAAGGATTCATTTAACATTAAAGAAGGAGAACAATAAAATGAAAAGCCACCCACAAAAAAATACACTCTTAAAAAACGCACAAGCCAACGCTAAAGGCAATTTTTTTAAGAGAGTATTTTTTTCTCCCACCCAAGAAGAATTTTTTCCTCCCCTATTTTTTTTGTTTTTTTTCCGCTACCGCACGGGTTCAGTGCTTAACTTGACAGACATTGCTTCTAATGTAAATCTCTTTGGACAAAGTGCGTGCAAACTTGACGCTTCAACACTTCGGACAGACAGAAGGGCATCCGGTAATCGAGTAGCCCGCCCTACGCAAAATTACGTAGGGAGAGGCTCTCACACCACC
>CAYHCU010000076.1:0-11813 GCA_964355035.1 uncultured Flavobacteriales bacterium
CAACTCAGTAAAAAATCACTTGATAAAATTTCAACTAGGAAATAGACAACATCAGCAATAATGCTAATGGCACTTATTATTTTACTTTTTCTATGAAAAGCACAATTCTTCAAAGCGGAAAATTTATTCTTATTAAGTGATTCATACTCTTAACAATGTCGCACCCGACCAAACTAACGACATTAAAATCGGGATAAAAAATGAAAAATTCAATTTGTTTACTATTGACAATTCTATTGTTTAATTTGAAAGTTCATTCTCAAACTACCGTTTTTGGCAATACTCGACCCGCAGGGACCACATTCAATGGTTGGGACGGGACAGGGACAAATCCTGGTGCACTTGATATTAGAAATGATTTTGCAGGTTGCTCATTATGTAATATTGATTTTTACATTGATCAAAATAAATTTGTACAAGTTTTAACAGGAGGTGATTTGAATGTAGTTGTTGGCACAAATGGTTACAAAATCGATAATGATTTCGTATTAAGACATAATAATATTAAATCAAATATTTATGTCGGAGTTGGCGCCGGAAATTCGAATGCCACTGCTTATAACACTTTCGTTGGTTATAATACCGGAGCAAATACAGGGAATACAAATGGTCTTCCGGGAGAAGGAACACGAAATACTTTTGTCGGTCATTTAGCAGGTTTTTCAAATAACCAACGGCAGGAAAATTCTTTTTTTGGAGATAGCTCAGGTTACAATACTTTAGGTGGCACAACGGATGGTTATCACAATACTTTTTTAGGAGCAAGTACTGGTTGGAAAAATGTCAGTGGCAAATCAAATACATTAGTCGGCTTTCAATGCGGGTATAATAATCTTTCTGATTATAACACTATGGTGGGAAGAGCGGCTGGAAGAAACGCTGTTGGTGCTTCAAATAGTTATTTTGGTAAAGATGCTGCTGATATCCTAAATGGTAGTGGAAATTGTTGTTACGGTTCTCATTCAAGTGCTAATGTTGCATCAGCTTCTAATAATTTTAATTCCACTTTTGGAACGGATGCCGGCCGTTTCATTAGTGGATCTGAGAATTCATTCTTTGGTTTACAAGCCGGATTAGGTAATAACCCGACGAGCCCATGGGTCGGTTCAGCCAATTGTTTCTTTGGGTCGCAATCGGGTAATGGATCAACAACTGCTGCCCTAAATTTTTCGGGAGGTTTTGGATATTAAGCAATTGCTACAAGCGATGGTAAAATTATCATTGGAAACAATTTAATCCGGCTGATAATTCACAAATACACGTCGGCATAGGATTGTCAGATGACCAGTCTGTTTACCTAGGACCAAGAAGTCCACTTGAAATTAATTCCGATCCTGCTTCAACTGAAGTTGGATCAGGTGTCGGATTAACAGGTAGCGGTTTGCAGTTTCGGCAATTAACATCAGCATCTCCGAACAATGTGAATACTTACATTGCGCCCTTTGGTAAAGTGTTGACTGTTGATATGAACGGAAAAGTGAAATTAACAGATGGTTCCAGTTCCTTTGGTTATGGCTTATGTCCCAATCCTACAGTACTTCCTAATAATATTGGAATGAAGCTGAAGGATTTTAGCATTTATTATGACGGACAAGCATATACAGCAAAGGACAATGTAATGAGAAATGCAATCGGACTTGGATATTCATGTGCAGTAGATTTGCCTGGCAAGTTAAGTGTTGATCAAACCTACACAAGCACTAGTGTCGATTATGCAACAGTTGCGGGTTATTTTCATAATGGTGATAAATCATCGAATTCGCCAATATATTCTTTTGCAAAGCGCTCACTTTATGTAATATGTGACGGATATTCCAATCACAATGACGATGATGGCATTTCTAATGTTGCAGGAGATTTTGTTGCTACAAATTCTGAATATTTAAACATTGCTGTACGGGGTAGAACCGGTATCCATTCTCCGGTAGATACTTATGGAGAGTATGGCTATGGTGGTTTTTTTGAAGGTAAGAATTCAACAAATACAGATATTGGCGTTTATGCCGGCAGTGATGGAAGAGGCTCAAGAGTAAACTATGGATTATATGCTTATGTACCATCTAGTATCTGTGCAGATGGAGTTGGAACTTGTCCGCAAGCTGCAGGATTTTTTAATGGTGATGTTTATACGACCGGCTGGTATTATTCTGCTTCGGACTTAAGCCTTAAGGATAATATACAACCATTGCAAAATGCGATATCTATAATTAATTCTCTTAGCCCAAAAACTTATAGATATATGACTTCTCAGTTCCCTAATATTACTTTGCCACAAGGTGATCAAGATGGTTTAATTGCTCAGGAAGTTCAACAAGTACTACCAAATTTAGTCAACACGTTTAAAATTCCTGCACGATTTTCCGACAGTCTTGGGGTTGATACCACAGGAACAAATACTTCATACTTGTCGATTAATTATGTTGGTATCATTCCTTATTTAATACAAGCAGCAAAAGAACAACAGCAAAGTATAGATTCTTTGCGTTCTCAATTACAAAATGCAATAATGCAAATAAATAATTGTTGTGGTTCCAATCAAAGAGGGTCAGGAAACAATGGAGTCGAACCGGACAATAATGCAGATGACAATTCGAAGTCAACTATTAATGTAGAATTAAGTGATGCAAATACTATCATCTTAGATCAAAACTCGCCGAATCCGTTCAATGAAGAAACTGTTATTACTTATTTAATTCCAAAAGAAGTTTCCAAAGCCATTATATTGATTTACGATAATTCGGGGAATGTTTTGAAAACAGTTACTATTAATGAAAGAGGCCCAGGGTCATTACACATTTATGCTGAAAAATTAAGTAGCGGTGTTTATTCTTACAGCCTTATTGCTGATGGAAAAACAGTAGATTCCAAACAAATGGTTTGTCAAAAATGAGATTATCTTTCTAGATAATTTAATTGTTTTAAAAATAGGATGACGCATTGCTAAACTCGTCATCCTATTTTTGATTGAAGAAAAACAATTTCAAAAATTTGATACTAAAATTAGGTAATCTTGTGATTAAAAAAATGACTTAATTATAAACTCAAGTAGGTAGAGAACTAAGTTTCATTTGGAAAAATTATTCGGTTTCTCATTTCCATTACTTTATTATATGTAATTTGTTTTTTAGCATCCCGATATTTCTTTGGCTAGGGATCGATTGACTCTTTTCCCAAGATGAAATAGTAGAACCATCAACCCTCAGCATTTTCCCAAATGCGGCAAAACTTAACCCTTTCCTATATCGGTATTCTCGAATTCTATCGCCTAGATTTTTCACATCAAATGTTTGAGGAGAGTAGCCGAGGAATTGAATAATCGCCGGTAGGTAATGAATCATTGGTTCGGATCGATTGTTTTCCCAGTTGGTTATACAGTCTTCGGTAACCTTAATTCTCTTCGCAACATCTTTTTGAAGGAGTCCAAGTTCAAGTCTTCTCTTTCGAATGTGATCACCAATGGAGACAGGTGTTTTATCAAATTGTCTTTTAATGTTAGTTTTTTGCATTACTACTCTGAACTGCAGAAGTTAGAAGTCAAAAGTCGAGTTCCCTTTTATTAGCTGCAAACAAACTACTTATTTTTTCTCGTTAAGAAATTCTTTTATAGTCAGAATTTTAGTTTTCTTAATTTTTTTTAAAACCAGCAAATCGGCATCACCGGTTATTAAATGGGATGCTTTATCATCGATAGAAAGTGATAATAAAAAATCATCTTTAAAATCTCTTGAAAGTTTTACTTTGCTCTTTACTTTTATCAATTCGCCAAATTTAGTGAAAAAAGACATTAGCATTTCTTTGTCTTTAGTGGAAATTATTTTTTTGAATTTAGGTCGATCAAAAACAGTGATAAGTTCATTGATCAATTCTTAACTCAATAGTAATGTTGCATTCCCTTCAATGATGATTTTATCAAGATTAGAAAAGTTGCTATTGATGAGAAAGCTTATAAAAATATTAGTGTCAATTACGATTCTTTGATGATTTTCTTGCATACCTGTTTTTTCTAACCACTTCAACTTCTTGAGTTATTTCAACAAGAGACAATTTTCCCTTTGATTTCGTTCTTAATTTATTCAAGAACTTATAAAAATCAGTTGGCTTTTCTCTCTTAATTGCTATAAGTTTTAAGTCAGCTAAATCATTAAGAAGTTGATTGGCCTTTGGGTTGAGAATTTCTATTCTGAGGAGATCCATGTCGTAAATATACAAATTATTTCAAATAGAGAAAAGAATTTCATACAACTTAGAGTAGATTTCTATCAGACCTATGCTTGGAGCCATATGAAAAACGGTTTATAGGGATTGACTTATAGGTGGAATCCTGCTACTGTTTCGATATTGACAATGCAAATGTGTTGCCGCTAAATCGCCGAGCATGAGTTAGATGTTAAAAGTAAAAAGTTATAAGTCAAAAATAAAAAAAACAAACTAAAAACCATACCTTGCACGACAACACAATCACTATGAATAAAAATTATTTTAGAATGTCGAACCACTGGTTAAATTTAACCTTAAGATTTATTCTTGAACTGACTGTTTTATTTGTTGTAGGTTTATGGGGATTTACTAAAGGAGAAGATTTTTCAAAATATGCTTTGGCAATTTTTTTACCAACAATACTTGCTGTCAGTTGGGCTGTATTCAAATACCCAAATGATCCCAAAAAAAATCCGGTAATTCCGGTCAGTGGAAAAGTTCGCCTCATCATTGAATTCTTTTTTTTTACGGTTGGTGTTTTAGCTTTATATAGTCTTGGTCATCCCGGTCGTGGAGCAGATTTATGTTTTATCGTTCTCTTGCATTATGCATTTTCTTTCGATAGAGTAGTGACGCTTTTTAGAGAGAGGGCGATTGGGAAGAAAAGTGAGTAGTAAGTAGTGATTAGTAAGTAGCATTCCACTCACCACTTACTACTTACCACTCACCACCAAAAGGTTGAAAACCCTGTTAATTTCATTTTAAACCGCGTTTTTTTCATAAAAACGGCTATTCTCAATTTGCTTTTCGCTCTGTTATGATGTATCTTTGGAAGTAATGGAATTTAATTATCCGGTTTTATGTATCAGTACAAAATCTTATTCAACTAACCTCCTAATGTTGAACAACGCACAATAATGAAAAAAACAATTACACTAGTATTCTGTTTGTTTTTATTTCTTCTGAAAACATCGTTTGCACAAATTGATATTCGCACGGTTCGTCCGAGTGATATCGATCAAATGAAAAGTCAAGGAAAATTGACAGGCAAAGAGCAATATGTAAATTACCAGGCGGACCCTAATCCGGCTCGTATTGCAAGCAATACAAATTCGACAACCTCGGCAGCAGGTTGTAATTGTTGGGTACCGCGAGATGCCACTTGGCAGATTGCACAATTTGATGGAAGCGGTGGAAGTGGCGGTCCCGGCGTGGCCCCTGATTATCGTAATGACGATTGGTCAACTGTACAACTTGCTATTCCATTTAATTTTTGTTTCTATGGTACGCTGATTACTGATATTTTTATCAACAATAATGGAAGCGTTTCAATTGGTAGCCCGTATTCTACCTTCACTGCGGATTCTTTTCCTAGTACGATGTATACTATGATTGCACCTTTTTGGGCTGATGTTGATACACGAGGAGCATTAAGCGGAATTGTTTACTATCAAATTACAGCTTCACATGTAATTGTTCAATGGGATAATGTTGGTTATTTTGGAACTCATGATGATAAATTAAGTTCCTTTCAGTTAATTATGACGGATCAAGTTGATAATTTACTCCCGCCAAATGCAAACGTTTCTTTTTGTTATAAAGACATGCAGTGGACTACCGGTGATGCATCATCAGGAACAAATGGTTTTGGTGGCACAGCGGCTACAGTCGGAATTAATCAGGGAAATGGAATTGATTATATTCAAATTGGTCGTTACGATACAGCAGGTACACAATACGATGGTCCTTTTGGTTCTCCCGATGGTGTGGATATGCTCGATAACCAATCATTTATTTTGAATGCTTGTCTGAGTGGCTCAAACGTGCCGCCTATCTTAAGTTCAACTCAAGTGTGCGATACACTTACCGTTTGCGAAAATGATACGCTACTCATCACAGGAACTTTCTTATCACCGGAAGCAAATCAACTTACATCTATTTCGGTTGGATCATTAATGACAGGTTTGTCTATTCTTCAAAATGTACCGGGTAACACTGTTGATTTTATAGTTCAAATAATAGGCTTGCCATCAAATCTGGGAATGAATCAATTTGATTTAGTAGCAACCGATAACGGTACACCGGCCAGATCTATTCGCGTGCCAATTGTTGTTTTTGTCGTCAAATCCCCTTTGGCAAGTTTCACTTATACCCCAACCGGAACAATCAGTATTGGAACTTCGGTTTCTTTTACAAATACTTCAACGGATACATTACCGGGAGTAATTTACTCTTGGGATTTCGGAGATGGTTCACCACCATCTTCTTTAGAAAATCCAACTCACATTTATTCAACAGGTGGAATTTTCTGGCCGATACTAACGGTTACAAACCCGGGCGGTTGTTCAAGTACTTATACTTTACAAGTGAATGTATTTACTTGTGCCGTAGCAAATCTCTCAGTGAGTCCCGTGTGTGCGAATTCGCCAACAACAGTCACCTATACAGGAACAGCAATCGCTACCGCAACCTTTACATGGAATTTTTCAGGAGGTACCATATTATCAGGAAGTGGAATAGGACCTTACTCTGTTCAATGGAGTACGCCAGGAAATTATCAAGTCGATGTGACAGTTGATTTAACCGGTTGTGCAACTTCATCTGCTACAGTGAATGTAGATATTTACGATTTGCCTGTTGCTGCTTTCTCCAGCACTGCTGCAGTTTGTACCGGACAAAATGACAATATTTTATTTAACGGCTACGCACCCGGAAGCACTGCTATAACATGGGATTTCGCAGGAGGAACCGGTGGTGGAACAGGGGCAGGACCTTTCAATATTGTTTGGAATACACCTGGCAATTATGTGGTCCAATCGTTCGTAAATAACAATGGTTGTTTAGATACAGCTTCGACTACCATTGTTGTAAATGCAATTCCGAATTCAATATTTACTGCAACTCCTTCTGTTTGTGCGGGAGATCCTGTTGCAATTAATTATACAGGTTCAGCAAGTGCTACAGCAAATTATACATGGGACTTTAACGGAGCCACTGTTGCTTCAGGTTCAGGTCAAGGACCATATAGCCTCACATGGAATACTGCAGGTAATTACCAAGTATCTCTCACCGTCGATGAAAATGGTTGTGTTTCTACACAAACATTGCAGGCGGTTGTAATCAATCCTATTCCGACTGCTTCTATAGCCGGTACTTCAGCGCTTTGTGTTGGAGCTCAGAATCCTATTTCATTTAATGGTACAGCAAGTGCTGCAGCAATTTACAATTGGAATTTTGGAAGTGGAACAGTTGTTTCGGGAAGTGGAGCCGGACCTTATTCCATTCAATGGAATGCTGCTGCAAACGATGTGGTTTCTTTAACTGTTACTGATGCCGGTTGCACCAATAGCACAACATTTAATGTAGTAATTAATCCAATTCCAAATTCATTGTTTACAATTACGCCATCAGTTTGTACAGGTGATAATGTTTCTTTAACCTATACCGGTACAGCTTCAGCAGGTGCAACATATACTTGGGACTTTAATGGTGGGCAATCAACCGGTGGTTCTCAAGGCCCGTTTAATGTAACATGGAATACTCCCGGAACTTACAACGTATCTTTAGTTGTTACCGAAAATGGTTGTACATCAATTCAAACAATAAATTCTGTCATCAATAATGCAGTTCCTATTGCTCAAATTTCTGCAACAGCAGGATTGTGTATAGGAGAACAAAATACAATTTCATACTCAGGAACTGCAGATCCGACTGCCACTTATAACTGGACATTCGGAACAGGTACAATTGTTTCCGGAGTAGGAGCAGGACCATACAACGTGCTATGGTCTGCTGCAGGAAACGAAACAGTCAATGTAACAGTGACTCAAAATGGTTGTACAGATAATGCATCATTTGGTGTTGTCGTCAATGCTATTCCAACGTCATTATTCAGCATTCCTCCTTCTGTTTGTGAAGGTTCTCCTTTTAGCGTTAGTTATACCGGCACATCAAGTGCTTCAGCTAATTTTGTTTGGGATTTTGGAACAACAACAGTCGTTTCAGGTAGTGGAGCAGGTCCTTATTCTTTGACAAGCTCTGTTTCAGGCAACCCAGTTATTTCATTAGTTGTGGATGATAACGGATGCGTGTCTCCAACAACAATTCAGAATATTTTTATTGCACCAACTCCTGTTGTTGATGCAGGAAGTGATATTAATGTTTGTTCAGGTGTTTCTCTTCCGCTCGGTGGAGCTGCAGAAGCGAATACAGTTTATTCATGGACACCGACTATTGGAATTGATAATCCTAACATTAGTAATCCTACTGTGACTCTTACAAATACAGGCGCAGGAACAATTCATACAAATTATTATTTATCCGCAACAAGTTCGTTTGGCTGTGTCAGTCAGGATATGGTAGTACTAGGAGCATATGCAATTCCTTATGCAGAATTCCCTACTCCGCCTGCGCAATGTTTAGATAGTAACAGTTTTAATTTTATTCCTGTAGGAAATATTTTCCCGGGAGTTGATTATGCATGGGACTTTAGCGCAGCTTCGGATATAGGAACAAGCAGCCTTCAAATTCCTCCTTCCGTGAGTTTTAATTCAGTTGGTTTCCATACCGTAATTTTATCTTCATCTTACAATGGTTGTCCTGGTGCGCCATATGTTGATCAGGTTGAAATTCTTGAAATGCCAACGGCAGATTTTAATCCTGAAGTGATTAACGGTTGTGCGCCATTGTATGTACCATTCACAAATTTAAGCAGTGCAAATAGTGCAACTTTCCAATGGAATTTTTCTGACGGTCAATCGGATACTGCTGCTTTACCGGGTCATTTATTTGTGAACGCCGGAATTTATGATGTAACATTAACGACGATGACTTCACGTGGATGTACAGCTACTCTGACGCAAGAACAAATTATAGAGGTGTATGTGAATCCTATTGCATCATTTTTTGCAGACCCTGACATTGCTACTATTTACGAACCGATTATTCATTTTCAGAATATGACGGTAAATGGGGATACCTATCAATGGACTTTTGGTGATAGCACAGGGAATGCACAAACGAGCCCTTATCATACTTACAATGCTGTCGGTGCATACGAAATTGTATTGATGACTGAATCCCAACATGGTTGTAGAGATACAACAAGAGGAGTTGTAAGAATTGAATATGGTTACAGCTTCTTTGTGCCAACGGCATTTACTCCGAATGGAGATGGTGTAAATGATTACTTCCAAGGCTATGGAACATTCATTAAGGATTACGAATTAGTAATTTTGGATCGTTGGGGAATAGAAATATTTAAATCGACAAATTATGATATTCCTTGGGATGGAAAGAATAATAAAGAAATCCAGAATGACGTTTATGTGTATAAAATAAAAGTCAATGATCTTAAAAACGAGAAGCACACTTATATTGGTAAAGTAAGCGTAATACGATAAACTGAATTTTGCGAAAAAGGGGGATTTCTATACTTTAGGAATCCCCCTTTTTTATTCCTTTACAATAGTCTGATGATTAAGAGTTAAGGTTTAGCTTTTAAGGTTGTTTTTAACAGAAAATCTCTTAATTTTGCCTAAAATATCTCTAACCAAAAAAACATGAAAAAGCAATTACTAATTATTGCCATTGTCCTTTCGAGCATGGGTACGTTTGCTCAAACGGCGCTTTGGCTTTCTCAAGCAACCGGTTTCACTCCCGTATCGTCAGGAGTAAGAAATGTATCTGTTGTGGACACGAATACAGTTTGGATCAGTTCTTATGATGGTTCAGGTGGATCAGCAAATCGTCAGGATTTCTCTATGACATCTAATGGAGGTTCAGTTTGGACCGCAGGAAATATTCCTGCTCCCGTATCTTATGATTGGGCAATGATTGATGGCATAAGTTCAACTACAGCTTGGGCTGTATATTACAATGCTGTTGCAGGTTCAGGTGGTGGCATCTGGAAAACTATTGATGGTGGTGCAACTTGGGCTCAGCAAGGTGCAGGCTTGATTTACAATGCAAGCTCTTTCCCTGATGTAATTCACTTCTGGAATGATACAGTTGGTTTTACGATGGGAGATCCAAATCCAGGGACACAATTTGAAATTTATACTACTGTGGATGGTGGCACAACTTGGAATTTAGTTCCTGCAGGAAATATTCCTGTTGCTATCGCAGGTGAATATGGAATTGTTGGTCATTACAATGTAATTGGTGATACGGTTTGGTTTGATACAAACAAAGGCCGTGTTTACAGATCAATTGACAAAGGAGCTAACTGGACAGTTTCTGCCACAGGACTTACCGTTCCTGCAAATGGCGCAATTGATATTTGTTTTACAGATAATCTAAATGGATTAGCGCGTCTTTATGCTGCAAGTGGAGTAAGCACAATGTTCGTTACTGCTGATGGTGGTGATACATGGTCTTCTGCGACACCATTAGGAAATTTCTTTGGTTCAGATGTGAAGCGTGTACCGGGAGTTGCTTCAATGATGGTTAGTACAGGTGCAGCAACAGGTCTAACAGGCTCTAGCTATAGTATTGATGGCGGATTAAATTGGATTGATATTGAAGTTGGAACTCAACGCACAGCATTAGGTATTGCTGATTCACTTACAATGTGGACAGGTGGTTTCACGCTGTCAACTACTGACGGTGGTATTTACAAATACACAGTTATTCCTTCAATTACTTGTTCTGATCCTGGCATTAGCCCGGGAATAAGTTCAAGTAATGTCGCTTATATTTGTGATGGTGATACGGTAATTTTTACTGCAACAGGTTTATACGCACCTACTGTTGGTGATTTTGCCGGTCAAGCATGGGCAGTAAGTAGTGCAGACATTACAGGAACTTCTGATCCGGTAAACGATCCAAGCTACATCGGTTCAAATGCAATTACCTTCCCGGGAACTGCTACCAGCGTACTTCCTTTTATAAATAATGGATTATTTATTGATGGTACTACACTTCCTTTTGGAACCTATTTCTTCACTCCAATTGTTTTTGGAAATGCAGTTACAGGTGGTGGTGCTTCTACAGCAAATTTACATGATCTTAATTTAGATCCGGCTTGTACTTATGGTGGTACATCTGTTCCCGTAATCGTTTATGCTCCGCTTGACCCTTTCTGTTTTGATGGAATTAAGGAAATCGCTACTTCTCAAATTGCAATTTTCACTTCACAAAAAGATGAGAATTCAATCGAGCTTACTTTAAATGCTATCGTTCAAGGTAAAGCAATTGTTACGATGTTTGATATTTCCGGTCGTATTGTAAAGACACAAAATGTGAACGTAACAAAAGGTTCTAATCATGAAATGATTGACGTAGCAAATCTAGCTGCGGGAACATACATGATCAAAGCTGAATTAAACGGAACACATGCACAAACTAAACTTGTGAAGTTCTAAGCATATTTTTAAAATTCATTTTTTGGAAAAGGTTCTGTCATTTGGCAGGACCTTTTTCGTTTTTCGTTATTCGAACCACGATTACGGTGCAACTGATTCCAAATACATATAGGTCTGTAATTTATTAGGTTGTGATAAATAGGGTTACATTCATTTTCTGGGGAGTGATCAAAATTTCTCACCTAATTTGTATCTAAAGGAAGAATCGGATTAATTTTGCTGTCGTACTTAGTGAACGACGAGTTCCTTACA
>CAYHCU010000077.1:0-11785 GCA_964355035.1 uncultured Flavobacteriales bacterium
CCATTAATGCGACCACTGTGTCATCTCGAAGAGAACTCGTCGTTTTCTAAGAACGGCAGCTCAATGAAACAAATTTGGATTCACCTTTATCAGTAGTTAACAATCATTTGAACATTCTCGTAAATTAAATCTCTCCCCAACTTTTGATTGTGATACTTTACTTTCCCCTCATCCTCTCTCGAATGATGCATCCGTCATCCTGTAATGAACTTGTTGGTCTCTTTGTTCGACTGAATGTTCATGGAAATTTAATCTATTTACTGCTATTTTACAGGCAGCGTTATAATTATTCCATTCAAAAAAATGTTTCAAAAAATTCTTCCGCCACGAATTATTCGCATTGGTGTAACAACCGATTTTTAATAGCGTGAAATAATGTCACCCTTTCAGGGTTTTTCTGTGTGGCAAGACCTCTGACCTTTAACCTCTAACCAATTTTTGACTTTTAAATTATACCTTTTGACTTAATTTTCAACCTTTCAACCACAACTGCAACCGCCGGACAAATCATTGAATTCAAATAAGTAATCGCTAAAATTGATTTTATATTTCTTTGATCGGTATGCGGATATTCTCTGCAAGCATTTGGCCGGGCAGAATAAACAGAACAATAATTATCGGTGTTTAAAAACGGACAAGGCATTTGCTTGAAAACATAATCGTTGTCTTCATCTACTTTTAAATATTCATCTGTAAAAACGCCTGGTCGCTTTTTTAAATGATGCGCTAAATTCTGAATATCCTTATTCTTCAAGAGAGGTCCTGTTGTTGCACAACAATTAGCACATTTCAAACAATCAATTTTTTCGAATGCTTCTTCATGCAATTGATGTGTTATTTCGTCAAGCTTCGCCGGAGGAATTTTTTTTAAACTTTCAAAAAAGATTTTGTTTTCTTTTTTCTTGCTCCGGGCAATTTCAATAAGTTTTTTGTATTCGGGGATCATGGGAGAGGGCGAAGATAGCGGAAATCTGTTTCAGATAGATACCGGAGCTTGTTAAAGCAACCGAATTAATTTAATGGTTTCTTGGCAGATAATATAACTAAATCCAAATTTGTTTCGCCCAGCCGCCATGATTAGAGAACGAGGAAAAACTCACTCCACCACAACCTTCTTCGTTAACTTCTCGCGCTCAGTAAAAATCGTTACCAAATAAACTCCCGAAGCATATTCACTCATTGATAGATCTTTCGTAAAATAACCGGTTCGGGATTCTGTGTCTTCGGTAAACAAAATACGTCCGGAAATATCTGACAAGATCAACTTCAAATTTTTTCCTTTTAATCCACTTGCGTTTACGAAGGCAGTTTGCCAATCAGAATGATAATAAACCGAAAGGCTTGCACTTGGCCCAGCGCTCACCACTTCCACCGAAGTAAGCGTATCACAAATACTACCGCTTACACTTCCTAAATCATAATCCGGATTATTTGGCAGCCCCCAATATGTTCTTTTGCCTCCCAACGGAAAACTATACAGGGAAAAATTGCATCCGGAACCAACTACATCAGGATCACTGATCACACTCAGGTTCATGTTCTCTGTGTGATACATGGTATCCTGATAGGGGTAATTAAAATTAACTCCGTTATACCATACACAACTCAAGTAAATTTTATTGTCCGGTGCTAAACGAATTAAACCAGCAGCATTCGTTGGAAAAGAAATAACACATAGTGTATCCTTTGATGCGGGAATATTAGGTGCTGTCAAATCATATTGGAATAAGTAGGAAGTTGTATCCGTCCTGCTGACATAAACTACATTTCCATTAGGAGAAAATGCAGCTCCAAATGTAAACAATGAATTACCGGTGCCAGAAACAATAACCGGATTTGAAAACTGACCTGTACATCGATCGAAATTTATAACCTCAACCAAACCTATCCATGTGGAAAAAAGAAACTTGGATCCATCCACCGAAAAAACCATATTTCCTGCACTACCTTGAACGCTATTCCCAATTGATTGCACTTGTTCTAGTATTGTATCCGTTGTTATGAGATATTTATGAAAAGTATTATTTCCAGTCCCACTCCCTATACTGTCATCCTTTGTGATCAACCACCAGTCTCTTCCGTTAGCATGCTTAACAGCAGCCATTCCGTCCCATGCCTTATAGGTATTCAATTGAATATTCTTTGCAATAACTTTTCCTGAGCCTGCATTTTCAGTCATGTCGACAATGGAATAGTAAAATCCATAAACAGAAGTTACTCCAACGGAAAATATGTAATATAATGAATCAGATCCCGGAAATGGTATAATGATAAGTTCATTATACCAGCCACTTCCAACAATTGAATCTCCATTATCCATCAATTGATTGTATTTATTCCAGATTCTTGTTGTATTTCCGGGAAGAGTTGCTCTGGTATTCGCATAAAATAGTAATTGACCCATGCTATCAGCGATCGAAACGCAAGAGCCTCGCGTATCCAATGAGGTCGTGAAAGTCACAGGATTGGTCGGATCGTTAAAATCAATTCCTGCACTGTCACCGAAGCACCAGATATTATTTTCTTTTTGTGCATTAACAGAGCTAAAAATTAGCAAAAGAATAAAAAAGAAATAGTGAGTCAGGTAATTAATCCCCGACTCACTATTATTTTTAGTGAATGACAACAAGTTTATTTGTTTGTGAACTTTCATTATTAATCGATACCGAAATATTGTAGATACCCGGACTAAAGGCTTCTGTATTTAAAGTAAATATAGGAATATTTTTCTCCCATTTCAAGAACTTAACTGTTTCTCCGTATGAATTTAGAATTGTAACGTATTTTTCTTCCTGATCGGGCTTAGAAAACATCAGATGAACTTCCTTATTTGCAGGATTAGGATAAATAAAAGAAGAAATTGTTGAGACATCTGATTTTTTGTTGGTATAAAAGTCAGGCGCCTTAGATCTTGCTAGGCTCAGGTCGTCATCAACAAAGATCTTCAACATAGCTCTTGCCATGTAAACCGCTTCTCCACCATAAATCCCCAATTCATAAGCGATACTTTCAAGTGCTGTCCTTTCTACTGATGTTAGTTCGCGCTGTGCAATTTCTTTGTCGATCAATATTTGCGATACAATCTTTTTGTATAATTCGACAATATTTTCATCAACAATTTGGCTAAGTAGGACATTAGCTTGCGAATAATCCTTTTCCTTAATAAAAGCATTTATTTTTTCAAACATACCAATATTTCCATTATCCAAATTATCATAAAGTGTTTGGTAAATGATGTCATCAGCTGTTCCCAAAGTTAATAAGGCAGGATTCTTTTTCAGTCCGGAATAAAAAAGAACTTTTTCATAATATTCATGAAAGAGTTCATCTTCACTATAAGTATTCTGTCCGTAGGCCGTTTTTTCAAAATATCTTTCTCGGAATTCAGTAGAAGTATTAATTTCAGGAGCGCTGCATCCCAGATCATCATTTCCGAAAATAGGATTGATATTTGCGATGATTGGATTAATTGCTATGTCTTGTTCGGGAGCCCCTGCTAGATAATACCAGTTGAACGGGCTTGCTAATGCTAAATCTCCTCCAATCCAATTTCCATAAAATAAGCCATTCCATTCATTATCCCAGCTAACACCAATTGGATTATTACCTTGAAATGGGATATCCAATTTCTTACACATAATTCCATTTCCAAAACTTTCGAAGTTATTACAATGAAGTTCTGATCCAGAGCAAGTATAAGCTCCATACAAGCTATATCCCATTTGGCCAATATAATTTTCAGTGATTTGGCAATAAGTACTGGAAAGAAACTCGATCCCGACTAATCTTCTTTCATAGTCAGGAGTAGGCGTTGGAAACTTTGACTCTATGTGATTATTAGCAACGTTGCACATTACACAGTTCTCCATCCAAATTCCTCTTTCAATACCGAAAATGTCGGAAGGGTCTTGTTTAAAATATATTTGGTTGCGCTGAATATTTACATCTGTTGTATTAAGCGACTCTATGTTCCTGATATGAGTTGCATATCTTGTGTTTGCAATCCAATTATTATGGCAATTGTAAATATTTGACGAAGACCTTGAACTACATTGGAAGTCAATGCCAAATAGACCAACAATTTTCTGATCATCATAATTCATCGGCTCTGAGATGGTTGGATCATTACTTGTAGACACCATATTTAAACTGTTCTCAGAAATATTAATTACGCAATTGTCTAGGTCGAAAGCAGAAATTCCATACGAATAGTCTAAAAAAACATTACTGTGTACGTCAACAATATGATCGTTGATCTTATACAGGTTAACTCCACCATAAAGATTCTCAAAATAATTGCCATAGATACTTACTTCATAACTTCCATCCAACGAAATTGCTGTGCCCTGATCAGTTATATGATGAAAGCTATTCTGATCTGTACTCTGGTTTGAACCACGTATTTCAATTTTATTCGAATATCCAACACCACGAATTGCATTACCAACATTTACCCATTGCATTGCATCGTTCAATTGAAGTTGACCAAGATTATGAAAATCGTTATTCTGAATCAAAACATTGCTTGATTCAATATAAATTCCATAAAAACCATTGTAGAATTCATTTGCAGTTAAAGTTGGCCGCACTGCACCAATAACAATATCCGTTACATTTCGAATCCTAATATGTGCGGCTGCGGTAGGATCCTTATAATCAATTGGATCCAAATAGTAAAATTCATTCCCATATATTTCAGAATAGAAAAAATTTCCATCGTGAATATCTAAACTCACAAGATTATGAATGAAGTGACTGTCCATTATTGATAGATGAGCACCATTAGAAGCGTCAACGGCAGTTTCGGCATCTCTAATCGTAGAACCTTGTTTAACAATCAAAACAGAAGCGTCACTCGATAAATTTATTCCATGCCACATAGTATTGCAGGCACGCAGTGTTGAATTCTGTGCGATTAATTTCTTTCCGGGATCAATATTGATATTTACTCCATCATCAATTATGACTTCAGAATTAAGAAATGAAAAATCCTGATCGATAATAAAATCTCCATGAATTGAAACAATTGCTCCCGGAGAATACGTCGCATAACTTATTATATCAGAAGATTTCTGTCCTGCATAAATATCCAATCCTGCTGCACAAGTGGTGAATCCTGCAATTACACTGGCGGTTCCTGAAGAACTACATCCACTACTATTGGTCACGACTACATTATATTCTCCCGGACATAGGGCACTCAATGAAGAAGTGGCAGCGCCATTATTTCCCCAATTGTAAGTAAATCCTGTTCCACCGGTTGCTGTTACTGAAGCCGTCGCAGTGCAATTAGAAGTTGCGCTTGGTGTCGACATTGAAAGAACAGGACTTGCAATAGAAGTGACCGTACCATTTACTACAACTGTACTGCAACCTGCAAGTGTTACACTACATGAGTAAGGAAAAGTTCCGGCAGTAGTGGGATTTACAGTTAAGAAATGTTTTATATTTCCTCCACCCCAATCATATGTAACATCGGGACCCATTGCACTACACACTAAAGAAGTATACTGGTTCTGACATACTGTTGGCGAAGTCACAGTTACATCGGCAAGAGTGGCAATTACGATCGGATCACTTGTGATACAATAAGGCGTATACCCAAGAGAAGTTGCTAAGTCAACATAATCTATTCCATGAGCAATTAATGTGTAGGTTCCAGGACCTACTACAAAATCCGGCGATGGCAAAGCAGTTGCATTCCAATCATGAATTGCAATTGGATTGCCTTGTTGGAAAAGTTCAACGTAGCCACCGCTCCAAATAGGATCATAACTACCAGGATCGCTATAATCGTATTTATTTAAATTCGTAACACGTATGCTAGTAGTATTAGTATTGTTGCATACAATATTGTTAAAGCCGGGAGTTAAATCAATTGTAGGCTTAATCATCTTAATTTTTTAAGTTGATTCACAACCATTCGCATTCTGGTTAAATTGAACTGAATAAGTTCCTCCTTCAGGATAAGAAATAGAATTACCTGTTGTCCCATCACTCCACAGTATCGCTGCATTTGGTGAATTCAGAGAAATAGTTGCACCCGGAATATCAGGATCACAATTTGAAACAATAAATCCAGGCGGATATGTAGTGAAGGGGACATAATTTGGAAGTACATTTATTGTTATTGATGAAATTGTATTACTACAACCACCACCTGAAACCTGACACGTATATGTTTGAATTCCGGAACTTGGATTTGTCAGGCATAGTTCTCTTTTTGTTGATCCGTTAGACCACAAGTAACCGGTACCTTGCGAAGCATGTAAAATAATAGAGCCTCCTTGACAAAAAGTTGTATTAGAATAGGCTTCAACAACAGCATTTGTACTTACGATTACCGGAAGATCGTATTGATACTCGCATTGTCCCGGACTGTTTTCATAATATAATTTCAAATGCGCATGCCAATTACCTACTTCTAAGTCTGCCGCTGGTAACTCGATCGAATGTGATTGATTAAATTGGTCGATATTAAAAATCGGCCATGCCTGATTTGTTAGTGCAGCAGGCGGAGTATTTAGATTTCCAGGATCCGCTGAAATTGAAAAATCATATTTGATCCCTTTATTAATTGGTCCCTGATAAGTAAAAGTAATATTCCCAGTCTGTCCACTAGCAACACATACAGGACTATTGGAGCGAAAAGTCATCGGGTGACTTACATTTTTCATCAAACTTTCTGAACTATACCAATGAGATGATCCCGGTTGTATATCATTGTCTTGTGCTATAGGATCCGCATCTGCATGCCATTGCTCATAAAAATCTCTTTCAGCAGTGAAAACATTGAAACTTCTTGGATCGCGATAATTGCTACCTGTCCCATTGTGAAATCCTGTAAACCACAATCCAAAATAGTTTGATTGACCTCCTGTTGCCATAAGCTCTGAATTGAACAAAGGCTGAATAACTGATTTTAAAGATGTGGACCGTCCAAAACTTAAAAATTTATATTGATAATTTCTATTACTAAAGGCCTGAATTGGCGGATTATAAAGACCGTATTCATTATCAAAATAATAAGTAGACAAAATTCTGTCAAGAAGCGGATCAATTTCATTTGCCACTTCTTGATTACTTGCAGCAGAGCCACTTGCTATATATGGAGAGTTAGCCCAATTTGATGCTGCTTCTCTTTCGAGATAGCCAACATATGCTTCTGTATAAATAATATTTCCATTTGCTTCCTGAAGATTTTTAATGTCATTCATACCTCTGAGAAGTTCTTTGAAATAAGGATACTTTTGTGATGGCCCTGCAAAACCTTCGTCATTTCTATCAAGCCAGAATTCCCATTCTGTGCATATAACATCAAACTTTGAGTTATTGCATTGCAAACCGGTTGAAGCATTTGTAGTATTTGAAGATCCGGAAAATCGTGCTGAATTTGGAGTATTAAAACTTGTCATTGCAAGCATGAATTTCAAAAACTCCGACATCAAGTACTTCGAATCTCCTTTATGAATTGTTTCGTCTTCAACAATCAACAATGGACTCTGGCTTGACAACCTCGCTCTTTCAACGCTTGTAAGATGAAATACCGGAGATTGATTAACGGTCATAATATCCTCAAAGAAATCTTTTGCGCTGCCTGCGACCCCGAACCTGTGAATACAATATTCGTTCTGAGCCTTATTCATAAATTTACAAAGCTCTTCGCCAAATGTTATACCGGTTCTTGTATCTACATCTCCCATATATTTCCATAATGGATACAAGTCGTATAATAGCAGATATGTGAAGTTGCTTTCTCTCGCAAAATTTAACAACTCATTCTCTTTTGAGTCGTTCCCCAGAATAGTTAAATTCAAATCAACAATTTGGTCATCAGGATTACCAATAAATTTTATAAAATCATTTACATACATCCCTCTGGAGTAATCTTTAAGCTTTGCATTTTCAGGGCTGACATAATTTCCCTGGACCTGAAAATTATCAAATTTTAAAGGGCTCGTCCCTGTTGAACTGACAGAGATCCTTACATAAAAGCCAGAACTATAGTTAATTTCACTAACAACTGACAAATTAAAAACCTGTTCCTCCCATACATTTGTGGTCAAAAGTATGGGATCACTCGTTAGATCAAAATAAGATATACCATCCGTACTATACGAGAGTTTGACATTTGTTGCAGCAGTATTCGAACAATATGTCTGGCAATAAACTCTATATGAAACGTATGACTGAAGGTCGATTCCTGATAGATGAAACGTATACGATTTAGTGTAATTGCCATTTGAACTTGTCATTTGAAGTGCTCTCACAGTTCCTGAATTTGCTGTGAATGCCTGACCGGATGTTGCAACACCAGCGGTAGTTGAGAAAGTTTCTGTTCCTGTCATAGAACATTGGACATTGCCAACTGTGATTATTGCTCCGGGGTTACTGTAACTAGTTGCCGATTCAAAATCAAAATTTGCCACTGTCGTTTGCGCATAGGCAATTAAACAATAAGCAAAGAAAAACATTGTTAGCGAAATGATTTTCGAAATCAACTTAGGTTGTCTTTTCATTGGATGTTTTTTTATAAACTGATTAAAATAACTACTACTTAATTGGTATTTTAGTAGACACTCAAAGGGAAACATAAATAACATACAAAACAAATATCCAAACATGCCGTCACTCTCTCCGTTACACCGAAATTGTGATTTTGAAACCAAATACAACTTTTGGTGCAAAAAATACCGTAGAACTACTGGTGAAATACCGTAGAAGTACGGATCGTAATTATGCATGAAATTGCTTTTGAAAACAAAGTGTTCAGCGGTTTCTTGCAGAAATATTCTGAATTAGTAAATGAGCAGGAAATAATAGATTCTGAAGAAGAGGATTGTTGATGGATGCAGTAGAGAAAATCTACATATCTGTGAAAAAAAACTTTTTACATTAAAGCACTCCCCAACTATTAATACTAACCCGGAAAATGTTAATAACCCCGTTCATGACTCCATTTTAAACCTCCAAAATCCCAAAGAATTTTTATTTACTTACATTAAATTTATAAATCATTAACCCCTTAAACACAACACAAATGATACAATTAAACTGGACAATTATTATCGTAGCTGCGCTGGTGCCGACCGTTACCGGCATGGTGTGGTATCATCCAAAGGTCTTTGGAACTGCATGGATGAATTTATCGGGACTTTCCGAAGCAAAATTGAAAGGTGGGAACATGGCAATAATGATGGCTCTGTCGTTATTTTTCAGTTTCTTTCTTGCTTTATCATTAAACCCCATCGTTATTCATCAAATGGGTGTTTATTCTGTTTTAGCCGGAGAACCGGGGATAAAAGATCCGACTTCTGAAGTGAGCGTGTTCCTTTCTACTTTTATGGATAGATACGGATATAACTTCCGCACCTATAAGCATGGTGCGTTTCACGGTACATTGGTTGGAATTTTTATGATTATGCCTGTTCTTGCTATTAATGGCCTTTTCGAAAGAAAACCCGCTAAACTAATTATTATCCATGCAGCTTATTGGATATTTACCCTTGCAACAATGGGTGCATTAATTTGCCATTTCAAATAAAAACCTGACTGCCGCTCCAATGGGGCGGCAGTTTTTTTTAATAATTAAAATTTTTCAACTTTAAAATTTTATCTTCGCTGCCCCTTTAAAACGTAGACCACACAAGGGATTAGCCTAAATGATAGCAGTAAATACCAAACTTCTTTTTTTTGCATTTCTAATTGCGATTTTTTCGCAAAATACTGCTTCGGCACAAGTTTCTTTGCCGGATAGAAATCCGCTGAAATTAACTTTCAGAGCGGGAGGAATGTCGAACAATGGAGATCTTGCAGCTAAATTAAAAATGAAAAGCGATGGAGAAGTAGGCTATTCTGTCGACTTAGATTATGCTGCTATTGGCGAAGCGGAATTGTCTATCGACTTACTGCATTTTCGTGGCGCAGGATTAGGAATGCAATTCGCTACAATGTTTGCCCGTCCTGAATTTATCGCTACTGATCCCTATGGAAAAAGCCAACGCGCCGGTCTAACACAACTGGAAATCTTACGTGCAAGTATTTCCTTTTCTTTCAATGGTACCGATCCTTATACAATGTTCGAATTGCCGTATCATAGCAACAAAGAAGCTGTGCTTGGAATTTCAGGAATGATCGTTCGGACAGAAAAAACTGCTCTCACATCGTATGCTACAGACTCTCTCGGCATCAAAAGCATTGGCGGCGAATATAGTCAGGCATTAGGGATAAATTTCGGCTGGAATTGGAGACTGGGCCAGTCAGGCTGGGTGATTGGAATTAATGGCGCAGTCATGTTTGCTGTCAATAAAAGTCGTCTTGTAAATGTTGATACAAAAGAGACCTCGCTTTATTCATCGGATCGGTTAGACTTTGCTCCGCGTGTTATTACCGCCGGCTTCGGATACCACTTTTAATCCAATTCTTTTTCAACTCTTACTTTAGCACGTGCTTTCCTCTTACTTTCTTCTTTTTTCTTGTCTTTCACTGTTTTTTCCCTGAATCTGCCATCATAAAATCCATCTTGCATAGCGAGTTTTCTTTGCAGTTTTTTAGCAATGTTTAGTGATGAATTTTTGTCCTTTTTCATGGCTCAAAGTTAGAAAATCTGATTAATTTAGGTGCTAAATTCCTGCATTTAGTCATGAAAATAGAAGACATATCTCATGGAGATTAGAAATATTTAACTTAATTTTAGGGTAAATCTTTTCCCTATGCCCTACCCTTGATGCATAGTCATATTTCAATTCCTTCTCCGATGGAAGTTGCTGATATCTTTTTGTTTTGATGTCGCACATCGGTTCACTCAAAAAATATTTCTAAATCTCCAAAAAAATAAAAATATGAAAATCTACGATGACAAGCACATTAAAAACGTGGTGCTCGTGGGCGCCCCGAAATCCGGCAAGACCACATTGGCTGAAGCCATGCTCTTTGAAGCCGGATTAATTAACAGACGTGGTACGGTTGAGGAAAAAAATACGGTCTCCGATTATCACGACATCGAACACGAAAGAGGAAGTTCAGTTTATGCAACTTCAATGCATACTGAATGGAAAGATTACAAAATTAATATTATTGACACTCCCGGCTTAGATGATTTTATTGGTGAAGTTATTTCTTCTTTACGAGTTGCTGATACTGCTGTAATGTTACTCAACTCTGAACATGGTGTTGAAATTGGAACGGAATTAATTTGGAATTATGTTGAGAAATTTCAAAAGCCAATAATTTTTGCTATCAATCATTTGGATCATCCTAAATCTGATTTTGATTTAACGATTGATGCTGCGAAAAAAAGATTCGGTAAAGCAATTTCTGTAATGCAATATCCCATTAACCAAGGCGATGGTTTTAATTCTATCATCGATCTCTTGAATATGGTGATGTATAAATTTCCGGAAAAAGGCGGCAAACCTGAAAAGCATCCAATTCCTCCTGAAGAATTAGACAAAGCAAATCAATTGCACAATGAACTCGTAGAAAAAGCTGCGGAGAATGACGAAAAATTGATGGAACTCTATTTTGAAAAGGGTACACTCGACGAAGATCAATTACGTGCCGGAATAAAAGCAGGTATGTTGCATCATGATGTATATCCGGTGTTCTGTCTTTCTGCAAAAAGAAATATGGGAAGTGGTCGTCTTATGAGTTTCATCGATAATGTTGCGCCTTCTGCTACTGAACTATTTCCTGAAAGTTTAGTGGATGGCGACGAATTGCTATGTAAAGTGAATGGACCTGCAACTTTGTTTGTCTTCAAAACGCTGATTGAACCGCATCTTGG
>CAYHCU010000078.1:0-11741 GCA_964355035.1 uncultured Flavobacteriales bacterium
ATCACAGTTATGCGTTCCTGCCGGTGGACCATTGTAGCCAAGGGAAACAATCCGCGTATCTTTGGTAAGGACAGAGCCCACCTTAATTTTTACACAATGTGATTTATGGGCTAGGTTTTGAGCCAGCTCCATGTAGATTTCATCAAAACTAGGACGATGCATTGGGCGAAGATAGGGAAATTTATTGCGGAATTCGGATTGCGGATTGCGGATTTGGTACCAAAAATTCGGGCTTATGGCATTAGGAAGCAGGAATTCCGAAATCCCAATTCCGAAATCCGAAATCACTTACTCTGCTCCGTTCTTTCCAGCCATTTTTTCGATTCGGCATGATTTGGATTTAGCGCAATTGCTTTCTGCCAATTTTCTCTTGCCATAGGAATATTTTTTTTCGTCAGATAAATACCGCCGATATTAAAATAAGCTTCGGCATTAGAAGGAAGGATTTTTGCAGAGTAGGAATAATATTGGAAAGCTCCATCAACGTCTTTATTATTATATGCATTATTTCCACGGTGTATATATTCATCGCTTACCATTGCACGAGCGGCGGAATTTGGCAAGTATTTTTCAGCAGTATTAACAGTTAGTTCGGCTTCCTGATGCAAATCTAAATTCACATAAGACAAAGCAAGGAAGGTATAGGCATCAATAAAATCAGGAATACGCTCCGTTGCTTTCTTAAAATATTCCGCAGACATTTTAAAATTCTTCACTTTAAAATAAGCGGCACCGCAATCATAATAAGCTTTTGCAAGTCCCGGCGTGACTTCCAATGCTTTTTTATAGTAGAAAATTGCAGAATCATTTTCATCCATATTAAATAAAATAGCGCCGCGATTCACCAAAGCATCAGTATGTTTCGGATCCATGTCAAGTACTCTTTGATTATCTGACAAAGCATTTTTAAAATCTTTTTTATTGAAAAAAGAAACAGCGCGATTGTGGTAACCTGCCGGTTTATTGGGTTGAAGTTTTATTGATTCAGAAAAATCTGCAAATGCTCTGTCAACGTCGCCAATTCCGTCATAATATTGACCTCTGTTTGTGAAAGCATCAGCGACTGTTGGATCTTTTTTAATTACATCGGTCCATAATGATATACTATTTTTCCATACCGGTATTCTTGCAACTGTCAACCCTGAAAAAATCAAACATATTGCAAGCATAGCCACGGTGAACTTTTTTTCATATTTAGGGAACTTTTCTATCAAAGAAAAAACAATAATAAAAATGCCAATGTCTGCCAAATAGACAAACCGTTCATAAATAAGAGCCGAATTTACGGCTATTAAATGAAGAACGGGAAAAATTGCAACAGTAAAAAACAATATTCCTCCTGCTAAACGCGCATTCTTTTTTATTCCAAAAACAAAACCAAAAACCATAGCAGCGATAAAAAAGATTGCAATAATCACATCAAAAAAATACTCAGTTGACCCTACATTCGGAAATTGATAAATAGAAATTTGATTCAAGGGAAGAATTATTTTGAATATATAAAGTCCAAAAGCCATAGAAGAATAAATTATTTTATCAAAAAACGAAATCGGAACGCTATACTTATCTGCCACTAAATCTCCGCTTCCGGAAACAGCAATTACACCGAAAACAATTGATAAAATTAAATATGGAATTTTATTTAGCAGCTTTTTCCAATCAAATTTCTGATCTAACATTAAATCCGAAGCAATAAGGATAAAAGGTAATGTGATTGCCTGGACCTTCGACAAAAGAGCAAGCACAAAAAACAGAACACTGATAACAATAAATGATTTTTTTGAAGAATGGTAATAATCCAGATAAAACTTCCAAGAAAACAAAAAGAAGAAAAGGTAAACCACGTCCTTTCGACCGGCAATCCAAGTTACGGCTTCGGTAGCTAAAGGATGAATAGCAAATAAAAGGGCTATGATTCCGGCATGAGAAACTTTAAACCGAAGTTTTCTCATGCAGATGAATACTAAAATCGAATTCATAAGATGAAAGAACAGATTGATTCCATGACACCATCCTGGTTTCAATTTAGACACCTTATAATCAAAAGCAAAAGTCAGGAGAACAATTGGATTATAGCTATTCAAGACCTTTGTTGTGAACATCGCTTTACAATTCTCCAAAGTCAGATCTCTAACCATGGGCGTTTCTTTCATATATGCCTTATCGTCCCAATTAGTAGAGTCGAAACCGGTTACAGATTTATAAACAAGGAATGTAAATATGGGAATGCCCAGAAGCCATAACCACCTCATATTGTAGGTTTTGGCCTGAGGCTTTTTATTTTGCTTAACGCCAGCAGGAGTACCAATCGGCTTCTTCATACGGGTAAGGTTTGGAAATAAAATAGATTTGAATAGCGGAAATATACGGATTTTGAAGAAGCCGGCGAACAAAATAATCGTTTGCAATGATTAGATTTTCCTTTGAAATTAACCAATCATTTCTATTTTTGCATCAAACAATCTTCTATGAAAAATTTCTTAAAGCGCACCTTTACATTTGGCGTTATTGCTTTAACAGCAGTTTCATGTAGCAATAATAAGCCGGAACAAACAGCTGACGAATTTGCAGATACAGCAACAGTTGTAGATACAGCAAGACAAAAAGCAAGACAGAAACTAGAATTCAAGTTCTTTTATACCATTGCAAATCTTCCATCCCCTATGGAAATGATCAATGCAATTTATGACAACAATGTTCCTTTCAACAGAGATCTGTTAAATTCCTCAGCAAAAGCAGCGAACTATACAACTGCCTATAAGAAAGCGGTCAATTACGGAATTTACGGAATCGACATGACCTATAGCGCCTTTTACGGACAGAATCAAGATTTACTTGACTACTACTCTACCACTAAAAAAATGGCGGTAAAACTGGGCGTTCAAGAAACATTCGACAAGTTCACGGTAAGTTTCCGCGACAATGCCGGCAATAAAGACTCATTGGTTAAAATCATTGACCGCGCTTATTCAGAAACCGATAGCTATTTACGGAGTAACCGTCGATTAGAAGTTGCATCTCATGTTTTAGCAGGTAGTATTGTTGAAGTTCAGTATTTAAGTATAGAGCTCTTGAAAAATATGGAATACGGTCCATCTACTTCCGAGCTATTTGAACGTGTTTATAATCAAAAATTATATTTAGATAATTTAATCAATCTTTTTTCTGATTTGAAAAACTATCCTAGCTCAGCAGGTTTACTTGCACAGCTAAAGGGAATAAAAATAGTTTTTGACGAGGTAAAAGAACCAAAGCAATTGACAAAAGAAAATCTTGCCAAGTTGAGTGTGGTGATGAGTGAAGTACGGGCGGATATGATTAAATGATTTGTTGTTCGTTATTCGATGTTCGTTATTCGATCTTCGAAAAACGATGAGCGAATAACGATGAGCGAATAACGAACAAACGATGAGCGAAAAGATTCTTCAGGCCTTAATGCAACTTTTTGCTATTGGAGCAGCGTTGGAACGATTAACGTTGCAGAGCCGATCAGTAGTAGAAAGTTTTTTAAGACAGCAGGTAAGTTTACAACGAATTGAAGAATACTTAAAGCTTTTCGATCAATTCATGGAGAAGTACTCCGGAAGTGGAGAAGACATTACCCTTGTCAGAAAAAAAATCGCTTTTAGTTCAGTACGAGCACTCAGAATTTGTACTGAGATCAACAAAGAATTAAATACCCGTCAGAAATATATTGTTTTTCTGCGTCTGGCGGAATTTATGCAATCATCGGAAATTGAAATTACTGAGCCGGAAAAAGATTTTCTGGAGACGGTAGCCAATGCATTTAATATTAATCCCGAGGAATACGCTCTTTGCCAGCTACTGGCATCACCGAAATCAACTTTAAAAGATTTTGATTCACCGAATGTTTTAATAGTAGCTGCAAGGGAAAATATTGATTTACGTTCCGCACACCAACTTCTTCATGATGATTTGGATGGAGTAATGATCTTCCTTCATCTTAAAGAAGCAAGAATTTTCTTTCTATCGTATCGAGGACAAGATTCATTTACAGCGAATGGTCAGCCGGTAGATAGTTTGAGAGCAACGGTAATTACACAAGGTGCAGTAATGCGTTGTTCACGCTTGAAACCAATCTATTACCGCGACATCATAAGACCATTTTTATCAGCAAATGAATCCGATACTTTTTCTTTCGCAGCAAAAAATATAGATTTCTCATTTAGTAATGGAAAAAAGGGACTACATAATATCAACTTTACTGTTAGTTCCGGAAATCTAACAGGAATAATGGGCGGCAGTGGTGCCGGCAAGTCTACCTTACTAAATGTTTTAAATGGCAGCAAGAAACCTTCAAATGGCGAAGTCCTTATTAATGGTAAAAATATTTACGACGGGAATATTGCAGAAGGACTAATTGGAAATATTCCTCAGGATGATTTGCTTATTGAAGAACTGACTGTTTATCAAAATCTTTATTACAACACAAAATTATGCTTTGGAGAATTAGGAGATTTTTCAATCAACACAAAAGTATTAGATGTTTTAGATTCCCTTGGTCTTTCAGAAATAAAGGATTTGAAAGTCGGGAATGTTCTAAACAAGACAATAAGCGGAGGACAAAGAAAGCGATTAAACATTGGATTAGAATTAGTCCGAGAACCTTCGATTTTATTTGTTGATGAACCCACATCAGGTTTGTCGTCGAGAGATGCGGAAAATGTAATGGATCTACTTAAGCAACTAGCACTAAGCGGAAAACTTATTTTCGTAGTCATTCATCAGCCTTCTTCAGACATCTTCAGACTATTTGATCAGTTATACATGTTAGATACCGGTGGCTATCCGGTATATTTTGGAAATCCTGCTGATGCACTAATTTATTTTAAGCGGCAAGTTCATTTAACCGATGCTGAACAAAGCGAATGTTCTGTCTGTGGAAATATAAATCCTGAGCAATTGTTCAATATTATTGAACTACACGAGGTAGATGAATTTGGAAAGTCGACCAACAACAGAAAAATTACGCCAAAGGAATGGAATGAAATTTTTAAGACGATTGAAGTCAGAGAAGAGTCCGAGCTTAGTTTTGAATTATCAGTTAAAAAAAACAAGAAGGCAGGCCCTTTTTCACAGTGGAAAATATTTTTTACCCGTGATTTACTTTCTCGTTTAAGCAATCGACAATATCTTCTGATTAATTTATTGGAAGCTCCGACTTTAGCATTGATACTTGGATTTATTTTGCGTTATTCATCCGCTTCAAATTACGAATTGATTTCAAATCCAAATTTACCGGCCTACTTATTTATAGGGGTGATTGTTTCCTTATTTATGGGGTTATCGGTAAGTGCGGAAGAAATTATAAGAGACAGGAAGATCAGGCAGCGAGAAAAGTTTTTGCATCTCAGCAAGACCAGTTACTTTATGAGTAAGGTAGCTTTGTTATTTATGATTTCTGCTATTCAAACATTGTGTTTTGTTTTAATAGGCAATGCAATTATGGGTATTCACGATATGAACCTTGTTTATTGGATGGTTTTATTCACGACAAGTTGTTTTGCAAATTTATTAGGGTTAAACATTTCTGCGGCCTTTGATTCTGCAGTAACAGTTTACATATTAATTCCTTTTTTATTGATTCCCCAAATATTATTAAGTGGTGTTATTGTACGGTACGACAAATTACATCCGTTAATAAATTGCAACGAAGGAGTGCCGCTAATAGGAAATGTGATGACCTCTCGTTGGGCCTATGAAGCATTGGCAGTGGAGCAGTTTTCCAACAATTCATTTGAAAAACAATTTTACAAGGAAGATGCAGCTATGAGTCAGGCTACTTATAAAAAAGATTGGTGGCTATCGGCAATGAGAGAAAAAATTGATCGATTAGAGCGACGAATGATCAATAAATCAAATAAAGATTCTATTAATATACCATTAACAATTATCAAAAACGAACTTACATCCGAGAGTTCAATAAGCCAAACAAGAAAATTGAACCTTTTCAATCAATTAACTTATGAGAAAGTGAATGCGGGAACAATTGTAGAGTTGAGAAATATATTGGATGAAATGCAGGATTATTATATTGAAAAATTTAATGTTGCAAATGAAAACAAAGAGACAAAGATTTCACAAATAACATCAGGTCTAAAAGGCGAAACGGCCTTTATAGAAATGAAAAACAAATACGAAAACGAAAGTCTGGAAGAAATGGTTAGAAACAGTAATCAATCAGAGCGGTTAGTAATCACGGATGAGAAAATTATTCAACGTTTTGAGCCTGTTTTTCGATTTAATGCAAGTGAATCATTTTTAAAAGCTCCCATGTTTTCCTATGTAAAAAGCGTGTTCTCGAAAAAGGTAAAAACTTTATCCAGTAATGTAGCTATTATTTGGCTAATGTCGTTCTTACTTTATTTCGCTTTACAGTTTGACCTATTAAGAAAGGGGATAAACATTTTTTCAAAAAGCAAAGAGTAACTTTAAAAAGTTTCGTTTACAGCCAGGCTACATTTTCAACATTTCAAACGGAATTTTCACCAATGCGCTATAATCTTCACCGGCTTCCATCATATCTTCATCATCGCTATCGTAGAACCAGCTAACTTTCACGGTGCTTTTCCCACCCAAATTAATCGTTTCCAGTCGACGAAAAATATCTAATAAACATTTAGAAGAGCTGGTATTAAAGTACTCCAGTCGCACTTTTAATTCTGTAACAGAATTTGGAGTAAGGGCATAGTTATCTATCCATTCAAATACAGGACGATAAAATTCAAGAGAGTTTTCAGGAATAGATTTCCCTTTAAGTTCAAGAATACCTGATTCGGACGCAAAAGAGACCGAAGGTGTTTTAATACTTTCTTCTATTATTAAATTGTTCATTGTAGTACTATTATTTATGGTATTGAGATTGCTAAAATAAAAAAGGCGTATTTTTCATCAACCGGAACAAATTGATACTCCAGCGGCATTTTTGATTTTCTTGCCATATCCAGTATTCCTAAGCCTGCTCCACCTTTTTCCGAAAGTTCTGCAGCAGCCAATGATTCCTGATAGAAAGCACGTAGTTGTTCAGGAGACATGGCATTCATTCTATCAATTTTACTACCTAATTCATCGACAAGGTTTTTTTCAATATAATTTCCGGAAACAATTCTGTAATTCGAATTGGCATCATTGGAAACAATTATTTTCGACTCAAAGCCTTCAACGCCTTTTAAGGATTTTAGTTGATGGTGGTAAACATTTTGAACACATTCAACCATGATCAAAAAGAACTTCTTTCTTCTTTCCGTAGGGATGCCATGCTCAATAAAATGCGGCTCCATTATTTCCGTAATTTGCTCGGTAACACTTTCATCAATGACGCCTTCATAGGAGTAAAGCACCATCTGGGCGCTCATTTTACTCAAGTGTTCTGAAACGAAATTTGATAGCATAAGGGAAACAATCCGGTTTGAAATGCAATGCCAATATTACAAATATTTTCGAAATTAAATGCTACTTTTGTAATTCATCCCTTCCCCCGAGAACTTATGTTGATTTTACACTCACTATTTTTAGGACAAATACAGGCTAAAAACTTCTTTAGTGATTCAACGTCTTGGTTTCTACTATTTATCAATATTTGTTTTCTGATAGGTGGATTTTTTTATTTCCGTCATCTATCAAAAAGGTTTACCGATGAGAATAAAAAGATCTCAGATAAATTGAGTGAGCGTTCTCACAGTGTGATGATGCAAAAATGGGATTTAGAAAGGAAAAACCTGTCGATTACGCAGCAGAATCAAGAAATTCTCGATAGTCTTCATTATGCAAAAAACATTCAATCTGCCATTATGCCACATGGAGATGCAATTGACAAAATTTTTAAAGATGGCTTTGTTCTATACTTACCGAAAGATATTGTAAGTGGTGATTTCTATTTTCTTGAAGAATTAAATGATCACATCTATCTTGCTGTAGCCGATTGCACAGGGCACGGAGTTGCAGGGGCCTTTATGAGTATGGTAGGCACAGCGCTATTGAAACAAATTATTTTACAAAATAAATTCACCGATCCTGCAAAAATTTTGAATGAATTAAACGAAGGAATCGTAGAAGCTCTTCGACAAAAAGTAACTTCTTCTCATGGAGGAATGGACATTGCAATGTGTGTAATAAATAAAAATGCGATGACACTACAATTTGCAGGCGCTAATCGCCCACTACATATAGTACGAAATTTCGAAACTACATTAACCAAGCCTGATAAATTACCTATTGGCGGATTTACTGCCGATGAAAATCGGTCATTCAAATCTCAAACTATACCATTGGAAAAAGGAGATCATATTTACCTATACTCTGATGGTTATGCTGATCAATTCGGTGGAATGGAAGGCAAAAAAATCATGACAAAAAAGTTTCGCGAATTAGTTCAGAACATCCATCAATCACCCATGAAAAACCAACATGAAACCCTTTTGAATTATTTTAATAATTGGAAAGGAAGATATGAGCAGGTGGATGATGTGTTGGTTATTGGAGTAATTGTTAGTTAAAGTGAATCCTAATTGGTTTCGACTAGCCGTCGTTCCTAGAGAGTGACGAGTTCTCGTAGGTCTCTTTGTACGACAGCTAAAGGTTTTCTAGGAACGACTGTAAATCGAATTTCTAAATGCGAATTTCGGTTTAATTAATTAAACCACTCCCTGATATTTATTCCTGATCCCAACAAAAAAAGGGTAGTCAAATCGACTACCCTTTTTCGTTCCCAAATTATTTTTTTAATTTTTCACGACAACTAAATATTTAGAAGCGCTCCAGAATTTTTCAGGATTAGTAATTTGCAGACTTACTACTTTTTTGTTCTCTGTTGTGATTGTATAAGAATCTGCAGGGTGAGATGTGATGATCTTAGCAGTTTTGCTATCGATTGGAATATTATTCGTTACCACGTAATCAATTTTATTAAACTTGCTGTTATCCACATTTGGCGCCAACGCAGGAGACTTACCTATTCCTAAAAGTCCACCGGTACGATTGATCACTTTCATATTTTGCAAATCTTTTGATTTACCGACAACATAGTAAGCAGTATGCAAGGTTGCTATCTGATCTTGGATAGTTTTATTCTGAGCAACAGAAACAGAAGTCAACGTATCAACAGAAGTTTGAAGTTGCGCTACTTGAGTATTCAGGTTTGTAAGCTTTAAATTCAAGTCCGCTAATTCGAGGTCTTTTTGTGCAATTTGATCGCTTAAACTTTTAATCATAATTTCGAACTCTTTAATTTTCGAGCCGGAAGATTTAATTTTACGATTCAGTTCAGCGATTTTTTTGCGATTTTGATCCATCAAATCATTGATTGCTGCAATATTTTGATTAATACGCTCACGAGCTGTAGCTTTTAGTTCGCCTTGTTTTTCAACATTGACGCTTATTGCACTTTGTTTGCGTGCAACCGAGTCAAGGTTACTTTCAATTTCAGTAAATGATGCGACAAATTCATTAATTGAATTATCTCTTTCAGTAATGATGGAGGCAAGAGAGTCGCTTGAGCGTTTAGCTGAATCAATCTCAGCTTGTCGATTATCGCATCCAGCGATAATTACCATTGTTGCAATTGCAAAAATCAGTTTTTTCATAGTTTGATATGTTTAGTTTATTTTGGATTACGTTGTATAAAGCCGAACAACAGCCGAAATAAACAGTTAAAATGTGTGTTTTGAGGACACAAAGAACGTTTTCAAATTAGGAGGCAATATGATGAATGATAAAAAGTTATCAGCAGAATAATGTAGATAAAACTGTTGCTATCCTTTGAGTACACCAGAATAGCAAACTTGTTATTCGCAGATAGATTAAAATTAAAAAGCTAACTCATGTTAGCAATAGAATTAGTGAACCTAATTATCAATTTTGGATTATCCCATTTCACCAACATGACCAAAATCAATCTTTTATAACATATTCATAATAATCCTACAGCAGACCTCAAAAATGCTGCATTTCAAACATTTAGTTACCGCTTACAAGATTTTACATAGACTTCAATGAAAATATTAGAATAATGTGCAGTGAGAAAAGGCATATTCGCCTAGATTTCATGTAGCTAATCAATTTATAAGTTAAACTTGTAGCCATATAAAAAAATTCGTTTCTGCGAGGAATGAACTGCGTTCAATTCAAATAACAGTGCTACTAAAAATCATGAAATTCTTTAAACTCAACCTACCACTTTATTTGGTTATATTATTAGTGTGCGGAGCATTTGCCGGCGGGAAATATATTCTCGGAGCAAATCCGGCTATAGCTTCTTCCGGAACGCAATTAATAAATAATTGTCCGGGAGCAATGGAGCAAATAAGATTAAAAGATTACGAATTAACGCATCCTTTAATATTAACAGATATAACTTCAGAGAGCGATGCATTAAGAGGTATTCAGGGAAAAATTGCAGAATATATTAACCAAGCCAAATCAAGTCAAAAGGCTGATGATATTTCCGTGTATTTTCGCAAGTTGGACAATGGAGCTTGGTTTTCAATTAATCCAAATGCAACATACAATCCTGCAAGTATGATTAAGGTAGTTTATTTGATTACCTATATGAAAATGGCAGAAGAAAATCCTTCTGTACTGAAAAAGAAAATATTTTTCGCTCAACATTTTTCAGCAGGTAATAATCAAAACATTAAAGATTTTCAATTGAGAGAAGGAGTAAATTATACTGTCAAAGAACTTTTATCTGCTATGATTACACACTCTGATAATGATGCAACATTGTTGTTAAGTCAAAATATGAATTCAACTATTTACAATGCTGTTTTTGCTGATTTAGGTGTCCCAATTCCTAACCCTGTAACTGAGTATTTTATTTCAGCGACAGACTTTTCAAAATTCTTCAGAGTGCTTTACAATTCAACCTATACCCGACCTGATTTTTCCGAATTCGCAATCGAACTTTTAACAACAAGCACCTTTGCTAATGGATTACAAAAGGGGCTTGAAGACAAAACACTTATTGCACACAAATTCGGAGAAAGAATTATTGGCAACAAAGCTCAATTACATGAATTCGGAATTGTATTCTACAATAAAACACCTTATTTAATTGGGGTAATGACTATGGGAAGTTCACTGCCACAATTGACCCAGATTGTGAGCGACATTTCTAAAATTGCTTATCAGGATTACAAAGTGTTGGTCAATAGTTGATATCGACGCTTAAAAAATTCCGAGCAGATAAGGCGCAGAAAAAATTAAGTTGTTTTGAGATTTAATTTTATGCAATAATTTAGCAATAGGAATTCCCTAATTAATAAAAACTATTTTCTATGGAGGTTCTGCGAAAATCTGCGCAATCTTCGGGAGAAAAATAAACACTTAAAATTTTTCCGGCAGATTCCACAGATTTAGGATCACATATATTTTCCGGGGAGTGATCAAAATTTCTCACCTAAGTTGTATCTAAAGGAAGAATCGGATTAATTTTGCCGCCGTACTTAGTGAACGACGAGTTCCTTACAGGATGACACGCAAGCACACTTTAAAGGGGGACAGAAAGGTAAGGCTACGAGATTCCTTAGGAATTTACTACACATTTTTTCGGTAGTGCAGGATTTGAAATCCTGCACGTCGGGAAAAAGGCAACTTTACGTTCATAGCTAATGCAGTAGGCATCTCGTCGCCTTAAGCTACTCCTCCTCCCCCCAATACCGCGATCCATGTGTCATCCTGTAAGGCAATGTCATTAAGTTAGTGTATAAAATAATGACCTTCAA